>JAQBZT010000077.1 GCA_027622355.1 bacterium
CCCCATCCGAGATCCCCCGTAGTTACGAGCAGTTAGGAGAATTCTACGCCCGCCCCAATCGGCCCCGCAAGGGCGCTTATTACTTGACGGTCATAATGGGGATTGATAGTGTACGCAACGATTATTGAGGAGGAAACGGACAAATCCCTGGTGTGTGTTCCGCTGTTGGCTTCGGGAACCTGCCCGGCCAAGAAAGTGCTTCCGCGTTTCCTGCCGGTCATGGGATCCCCATTTCTACAAGAAGGGCTCGGAATTCATGCAAAGATTCGATTTTGTCTCTCCCAAAACCGTTCAGGCCGCACTCAAGGCCGCCAAGGGGAAGAACTACAAATTCATCGCCGGCGGCACGAATTTCCTCCCCGACCTTCGCCATCAGCACGCGGGTGGCCCGGGCGTCGTCATCGACCTGATGCGCATTGATGCGCTCCGGGGCATCTCCGTCAAAAAAGGGACTGTCCACATCGGTGCGCTGGCGACCATCACCGATCTTCTGCAGAGCGCGGCGATCGGCCGCGAAGCCCCTATCCTCCAGGGGATGGCGAAAAAATTCGCCGGGCCCATCATCCGCAACCGCGCCACCCTGGCCGGCAACCTCATCGACGGGGGCCCGGCGGCCGACGCCGTCCCCCCGCTCCTCGCCCTCAAGGCGAAGGTGAAGCTCTCCGGGCCGGGAGGCACGCGGACGGTTACGCTCGAGAAGTTCCTCAAGGGCTATCGCAAGACCGACGTCAAAAAGGGGGAGATCATCACCGAGGTGAATTTCCCCGCCCCGGGCAAAAACCATAAATGGGGCTACTACAAGCTGGCCCGGAGAAACGCCATGGCCATTACCGTCGTCGGCGCCGCCGTGGTGCTCCAGATGAAGGGGAATATCTGCCAGGAAGCGGGTATCGCCCTCGGCTCTGTCGCCCCGACGCCCATCACGTGCCCCCAGGCCGAGAAACTTCTCAAGGGCAAAAAGATCGATCTCCCCCTTGCCCAGAGGGCCGCGGAGGCCTGCGCGGCGGCGGCCTCGCCCATTGACGACATTCGTGCTTCGGCCGAGTACCGCAAGCTCATGTGCGAGACGCTTCCCCGGCGCCTGATTTGCCAGGCGCTCGGCATCCCGATCGACACCGATTAAATCATCGCTCTTTTAGCCAGGAGATATCCGACGATCATGGCAACCGGCGCAAAAAGAAAGAAGAAAGCGGCTGTGAAGAAGAAGACGGCGGGGCGCAGACCCGCCGCCAAGAAGACCGCCAGGGCGAAGGCGAAAAAGTCTCCGGCGCGCGCCGCGAAGGCAGCCGCATCGCCCTCCCGGTATCCGATCTCCATGAACGTGAACGGATCTCCGGTGCAGACCGAGGCGGCCGCCCACACCACCTTGCTGTATCTTCTGCGGGATTTGGGCTTCACCGAGGTGAAAAACGGATGCGAAGCGGGAGACTGCGGCGCCTGCACGATTCTCCTCGACGGCCTGGCGGTGAATGCCTGCTGCGTCTTGGGCGTTCAGGTCGACGGCCGCAAAATCACCACCGTCAAGGGAATCGGGACCGTGGATAACCTCCACCCGATCCAGCAGAAATTCATCGAGCACGGCGGAATCCAATGCGGCTTTTGCACTCCCGGCATGATCGTGGCCGCCAAGGCGCTTTTGGATGAAAATTCCAAGCCGTCCCGCGAAGAGATCAAGGCCGGAATCGCCGGAAATCTTTGCCGCTGCACGGGCTACGTCAAAATCATCGACGCCATCGAGGCCGCTGCCGCCGATCTGGCCTCTCGCAAAAGGAAATCATAGTGACCTCAAAGGAAGGAAGCGGCGCCAAGCGCCGCAAGCCGGGCGAGATCGAACTCGCTTCCGTGGAAGCCGTTCAGGAGATATTCAAAAAACACGACTACATCGCCGACCGGACCTTGGCCACGACCCTTTTCCTCGCAATTCAGCTCGAAAAACCGCTTTTCCTCGAGGGAGAAGCGGGCGTCGGGAAAACCGAGCTGGCGAAGGTGCTGGCCACGGCCCTGGACACCGAGCTCATCCGGCTCCAGTGCTACGAGGGACTCGATTCGAACGCATCGCTCTACGAGTGGAACTACGCGAAGCAGCTCCTCCATATCAAGATGGAGGAGGGGCACAACTCCAACGTGAAGCAGGTGGAGAAGGACATCTTCAGCCAGGAGTACCTGATCGAACGCCCCCTCCTCCGGGCCCTCCTCCACTCCAAGGAGCGTCCCGTGGTGCTGCTCATTGACGAGGTGGACCGCTCCGACGAAGAATTCGAGGCATTCCTTCTCGAAATTCTCTCGGACTACCAGATCACCATCCCCGAGATGGGCACCATCAAGGCGGTCCGCAAGCCACTGGTCGTCCTCACCAGCAACCGCACGCGCGAAATCCACGACGCTCTCAAGCGCCGCTGCCTCTACCTGTGGGTGGACTACCCTACCTTCGAAAAAGAGGTGGAGATCGTTTTAACCAAAGTCCCGGGGACGCCTGAGATTCTCGCCGAGCAAATTTGCCGGTTCATGATCGAGGCGAGAAAGATGGACTTCTACAAGCGGCCCGGGGTGGCCGAAACCCTCGATTGGGCGCAGGCCCTCCTCATCCTCCACAAGTCCGAACTCGACCCGGAGGCCGTTCGCGATACGATAGGCTGCATCCTCAAGTACCAGGAGGACATCCGGCGCATCGAAGAAAACGGCTACGATCGGGTGGTCGCCTCTTCCCAGCTAGCCAAAGATGCCTAAGAGCACGCTCCCATGACCATCCGGCCCATCGTCGCCGGCACCCTTCCCCGGCGGAAGGTACGCACACCCGGACACGGTGTCCACGGCGAAGTTATCGGTTTTTGCCGGGTACTCCGCCGCGCCGGGCTGAAGGTCACCTCCGGCCGCATCATCGACCTGTTCCGCAGTCTCGAGCACCTCAACATCACCCAGCTGGACAACATCTACGTCTCCACGAAGGCGAACCTCGTATCGAGCCAGGAGGAAAGCGCCCTCTTCGATGCTGTCTTCAGACGCTACTGGTTCGATGAGCAGGGAAACGAATACAGCGGGGACGATACGGCCCAGATGGACGCGGCGGCCGAGGACGACTCGGGCGACGGCGGCGGCCAGGAGGGCGGCACCCCGGCCGAGGAGGGCGACTCGGACTCCCAGGCCGACAAGCAAGAGGGGAGCAACCTCCCCTCCGACGAGGAAGAGGGCGTAGAGGGCGAACCCGGCGATGCCGACGAGGAGGAAGAAGGCCTCCCCTCCTACAGCCCCGGTGAAGTCCTCATGCAGAAGGATTTTTCAACCTTTGAAGCCGATCAGATCGCAGAGCTCAGGCGGATGATCGCCCGCCTGGTACCGAAGCTGGCCACCAAGATCAGCCGGCGCAAAAAATCAGACCTCCGCGCCCGCGAGATCGACCTCAAGCGCAGCGTCAAGCGGAGCATCCGCACGGGCGGCGAAGTCCTCCGTCTGTTCCGCCGTCGCCGGAAAATCCAGAAAACACAGCTCGTGCTTCTCTGCGACGTCTCCGGCTCGATGGACAGCTACAGCCAGTTCCTGATTCAGTTTCTTTACAGCCTGCAAAACGAGATCAAATCCCTGCGGACGTTTGTTTTCAGCACACGTCTCACCGACGCCACCCCCTATCTGCGCCACAAAGATGTCCGCACGGCCCTCCAGCGCCTCGCCCACGAGGTGCACGACTGGAGCGGCGGCACCCAGATCGGCAACTGCATCAAAGACTTCAACTATCATCACGGCAGGCAGATCATGAACCGCCGCACCATCGTCCTCATCATCTCCGACGGCTGGGACCGAGGCGATACCGACACCCTCGCCGCAGAAATGGACCGCCTGAAAAAGAAATGCCACAAGCTCCTCTGGCTGAATCCGCTGCTCGGCAGCCCCGGCTACCGGCCCATCGATCGGGGAATGCGCACAGCGCTTCCCTACTGCGACGCTTTCATGTCGGCGCACAACCTGGACAGCCTGGTCGAGATGACCGAGAAAATTTCCAATATTTAACTTTACCTCCCCCCCCATTCGCTGTAATCTCCCTGCGCGTTTCCACCCGTCGGCTCAACTTTCCAAGGGGTAGGGTCATATCTATGGCAAAACTCCTGATATACACGGCGGATTACGACTTCGCCGACGCCCTGACGCGGTCTCTGCGCCGGGAGGGACATGCGTGCAAAATCGTCGATGACGAAGAGGAGGTCCTCAACGAGGTGAAGGCGCGGGGGCTCGCGCTCATCCTTCTCGATGACGCCCCGGCGCTTTTGACCGTCAGCGACTTTCGGAAATGGACCTCTCTTCCTCTCCTCCTTCTTGCCGATCCGGGGCGCCTCCAGGAACATCGGATCCCGCTCGAGGCGGACGATGTCATCGTCAAACCCATCCGGGAGGAGGAACTTCTTTTTCGCGTTCGGAATCTTTGCCAAAACAGCAACGCCGCCGGAGAGGCCGCGGCGCAGGGCCACCTGGCTTCAAGGGGGCTCTCCCTCGATGAGGACCGCTACGAAATCCGCCTCAACAGCCATCTGATCGACCTCACCTTCCGGGAATTCGAGCTTCTCAAGCATTTGATGAAAAATTCGGGCCGTGTGTTCGACAGAGAGCAATTGCTCAATCTCGTATGGGGGGCCGACTACATCGGCGGCGCCCGCACGGTGGATGTTCATATCCGCCGAATCCGTTCGAAAATCGAGGCCGAGGGGCAAAACTTCATCTCGACCATTCGGGGCGTCGGCTACAAATTCCTCGAGGAGGACAACTCCTCCCTGGGCGGCGGCTTCCCTGTCGCCTGAAAACACCCTGAAATCTACGGGAATTCGCCGATTTAACCCCTCTGAAATTTTCCGGTAATCTTCCTGTAACAACCTCCCCCTAGCATCAGGCCGAACGAGCGAAACCCCATGAGGAGCCACAATTTCTGCCTGGGCAAAGGGCTTGATGCTATCGGAGGAAGATGAAATGCGGACGACCCAACGTGTGGCCGCTACACTGGGACTGGCCACCGCCTTCCTGCTCCTGTCCGCGGACGCGGGATGGACGCAAGAAGCCAAGGAACTCACAAAAGCAGTCGCGGACATGCGGGTGGCCCTGGATACTGTCTGGGTGATGGTGGCCGGGTTTCTCGTGTTCTGGATGCACGCCGGCTTCGCGATGCTGGAGTCGGGCCTGTGCCGAGCCAAGAACACCGTCGCCATCCTGTATAAAAATTTCGGTGTCGTGGCAGTCTCCTCCCTCGCCTTCTGGGTGATCGGCTTCGCCCTCATGTTCGGCGACGGAAACGCCTTTACGGGAATGCACGGTCTTTTCCTCGCCGGGGCGGACAACAGCCCCCTCATGGGAAGCGCCTACAAGGGCGTATTCGCGTCTCTGAACTGGACCGGCATACCGCTTTACGCCAAATTCTTCTTTCAGCTCGTATTTGCGGCCACCGCGGCGACCATCGTCTCGGGCTGCGTCGCCGAGCGGATTCACTTTTCCTCCTTCATGATTTTCAGCTTTCTCCTCGTCGCCATCCTCTACCCCATTCAGGGACACTGGATCTGGGGCGGGGGATGGCTCGGATCATGGGGCTTTCTCGACTTTGCCGGCTCGACCGTCGTCCACTCCGTGGGCGGCTGGGCGGGTCTCGCCGGCATCATTGTCCTCGGACCCCGGCTGGGGAAGTACGACGCACAGGGCAGAATGACGCCCATTCCCGGCCACAACATGGCACTGGTCACGCTGGGCGGCTTCATCCTCTGGCTGGGATGGTTCGGATTCAATCCCGGAAGCACAATGGCGGCCGACCCCGGCGCCATCGCGCGAATCGCCGTCACGACCAATCTCGCCGCCGCCGCCGGCGTTATCACCTCGAGCATTTTCTCGCGAATGTTCTTCGGAAAAGCCGACCTTTCCATGAGCGTCAACGGCGCCCTGGCCGGGCTGGTGGCGATCACCGCCCCCTGCGCCTTCGTGACCCCGGCGGTGTCCGTCCTCATCGGCGCCATCGCGGGCACGCTGGTTTGTCTCTCGGTTCCCTTCTTCGACCGGGTGCGGATCGACGACCCGGTGGGCGCCATATCGGTCCATCTGGTGTGCGGCGTATTCGGGACCATCGCCCTCGGCCTCTGGGGCAACCCGGGACTCACGGGCGGTGCCGCAGGACTCTTCTACGGGGGCGGTACCGGGTTTCTCTTCAAACAAATCGTCGGCGTGGCCGCAGTGGGGGCTTTCACATTCGTCCTTTCACTCATACTGTGGTATATCGTCCGGGCCATCGTCGGAATCCGGGTGTCGCCCGAAAACGAATACACGGGTTTGGACTTGGCCGAGCACGGGATGGAGGCCTACCCCAAAAGCTGAGACCTGAAATCGGGCATTGCGGGGACGGGAAAACCGGATAAAATTTTCGACAAGGGGACTCTTTCCCGGAAGAGTCCCCTTGTGTCACCCTGCGGCTTTTGGCGAGCAGGCCGGAGGGAGGAGCTTTGCGGTGACAGCGCCCACGAGGTCGGCGGACAAGGATTTCGTCATCCACCAGGCCAAGGAACTCGGGGTCCGGTTTATCCGCCTCTGGTTCACGGACATCCTCGGCTTCCTCAAAAGCTTCGCCATCTCCGCGGAAGAGCTTGAAACGGCCATGTACGACGGCCATCTCTTCGATGGCTCCGCCATCGAGGGTTTCGCGCGGATCGAGGAGAGCGACATGTTCGCCCATCCCGATCCCACCACCTTCTGCGTCCTTCCCTGGCGCCCCAAGTCCGGCGGCGCCGTGGCCCGGATGTTCTGCGACATTCATCTTCCCGACGGCACGCCCTACACGGGCGACCCGCGGTACGTTCTTCAAAAAATGCTGAAAGAAGCGGCCGCCAAGGGCTTCACCTACTACGTCGGTGGAGAGTTCGAACACTACTACTTCCGGTCATCGGACCCGCCCCTGGAAACACTCGACCGCGGCGGCTACTTCGACCTGACACCGCTCGATGTGGCCAGCGATCTGCGACGCGAAACCGTGCTGAACCTTGAGGCCATGGGCATCGGGGTCGAATACAGCCACCACGAAGTCGGCCCGAGCCAGCACGAGATCGACCTTCGCTACGGGGATGCGCTCACCATGGCCGACAACGCCATGACCTACCGGCTCGTCGTCAAGGAAGTGGCCATGCACCACAATGTCTACGCCACCTTCATGCCCAAGCCGCTTGGCGACAGCAACGGGAACGGGATGCACACCCATCTTTCCCTGTTCCGGGGAAACGAAAACGCCTTTTTCGACCCAAAGAAAAAAGACGGGCTCTCCGATCTGTGCCTTGCCTTCATCGCGGGGCTTCTCCGGCATGCCCCCGAGCTGACGCTGGTATTCAACCAGTGGGCAAACAGCTACAAGCGCCTCGTGCCGGGCTTCGAGGCGCCCTTGTACCTCTCCTGGGCCCACAAGAACCGCAGCGATCTCATTCGAATCCCCACCCTGCGGCGGGGCCATGAGTCCGACACCCGCATCGAATTCCGCTCGCCTGACCCGGCCTGCAACCCCTACCTGACCTTCGCGTGCATGCTCGCCGCCGGGCTGGAAGGAGTCGAAAAGGGCTATCCGCCCGTCCCGCCTGTCGAGGAAAATGTTTTCGAATTGAGCCCCGAGGAACGCGCCAAAAGGGGCATCGGGACGCTGCCGAGCGACCTGAACGAGGCCATCAAGCTGGCCGAGGAGAGCGAATTGCTGAAACGGGTATTCGGCGAGGCCCTTCACCGGAAATTCATCGAGAACAAAAAGCTGGAATGGGAACGCTACCGCGCCCATGTTTCCGACTATGAGCTGAACACCTATCTGCCGATTCTTTAGCCCGGCCGGCTTCCCCCTACTCACCAACCGATGTGTGGCAATTCTCCGCCAGCCAGTCCAGATAGCTTTCGCGGCCCCGGTCCAGTGCCAGGGCGACCACCTCGGGCACGTCGTAGCTGTGCAGCTCGGCCACGCGGCGGGAGAGCGCTTCGAGATTCGAGGCCACGGTTTTGATGATCAGCAGCACCTCCGGATCGTCCTCGATCTTCCCCTTCCAGGCGTAGATGCTCCGCAGGCCCGGGACGATATTGACGCAAGCCGCCAGTTTCTCTCCCACGAGCGCCCGGGCAATCTTGGCACCCTCTTCCTCCGCGCCCGCCGTCACAAAAACGACCCGAAAATCCCGGCCTTCCCTGAGCTCTCCCAACGGCGTGCCTCCTTGAGACAGAGAAAAATACGGCGAGAATTCGCTTTAATAACGCATTGTAAATATCTGATATATCAGGATAAGACGGACTTTGAAATTATCACCCTCTGGATCTCGCTGGTCCCCTCGCCGATGGGCATCAAGCGAGCATCCCGCCAGAAGCGCCCCACCGGAGTATCGTCCAGATAGCCGGAGCCGCCGAAAATCTGAATGGCGCGATCGCACACCCTCACCGCCGCCTCGCTGGCGAAAAGCTTAGCCATCGAGGCGCTCTCTTCACACTCCTCCCCGGCGTCCCACCGGCGCGCCGCCTCTTCCGTCAGCGCCCGGGAGGCGGCCAGATCGATCGCGCTCTCGGCCAGCATCTCCCGGATCGCGCCAAAGTCCGAGATGTTCTTCCCGAACGCCCGGCGCTCGAGCGCGTAGTTCTCCGCCGCCTCCAACGCGCCCTGGCCGATGCCTGCGGCGATGCCGGAAACCCCGATCCGCCCCGGAACGATCACCGCCATGGCCTGGGCGAATCCCCCGCCGAGACGACCCAAAAGCCTGTCCCCGGGAATGCGGCAATTCTCGAACACGATCTCCGCCGTGTCCATCGAGCGCATCCCGAGTTTCCCCTTCAGGGGGCGGCTGGTTCTTCCCGCATCCCCTTTTTCCACGACAAAGGCGCTGATGCCGCCGTGCCCCTCACCGGTCCGCGCCATCACCACCAGCGTGGAAAAGCGGGAACCTTGGGAGATGAACATCTTCGCCCCGTTCAAGACATAGCCCCCCCCGTCTGCCGCCGCCCGGCATTTCAGCGCCGCCGCATCGCTCCCCGCGTCGGGCTCGGTGAGCGCCCAGGCCCCCAGGCCACCCTCCAGGAGGGGCGGAATCCACCGCTCTGCCTGCGCTTTACTCCCCCCGATACAAATGTGGCGCGCCGCCAGACCCGATGAGGCGGCAACGGTCAGGGAAAAGCTTGCGTCCACGCGCGCAAGCTCCTCCAGCACCAGAATATTTTCCGAAATCCCCCTGCCGCCCCCCCCGAGCGCCTCGGGAAACTCAACCCCCAGCAGCCCCAGACGGGCGGCCTCGAGGAAGGCCCCCTCCGGGAACGCTTCCGTGCGATCCCGATCGGCGGCGCCCGGGGCGAGACGCCCCTCGGCAAAATCGCGGGCCAGCGACCGAAGCGCCGCCTGCTCGTCTGTCAGATTCGGATGTGTGGCAATGGCCATCAAAATACCCGGAAAAGAACGGCATGGTGGAAGACGCGCCTGTTCGCCTCGCCCTCAACACTCATCGATGGTCTTGTCTACCGGAATGGGGCCCTTGTAGCCGGGAAGCCCTGCGACATACGGACAATCCTCGGGAAGACCGCCCATGAGGATGATTTCGTGGTTGATCGGCAAGCAGAGCGGCTCCCTCTCGAAGCGCTCATCGTAGCAGGTGCATCTCTCCGTTTTCGTGTCCAGAAAAGAGCAAGGGCTGGTGAGGAGAAGAAGCCGGTTTCCCGCCCAAATTTTGTCGTAGCAGCATTTTCCGCAGTGGGTGCAGAGGGCTTCCCACTCCGGGGTTCCCGGGGGCGGCAGATTCTCCTGCATCCACGTCTTGATCCGTGCGAATTTTGTATTCTTCTCGATGTTTTTGGAAATGTTCTTGCGAACCTGCCCCTTGTCCCGGGGGCGGCCCGGCTTCACAACCGACAGGGCGCCGTTGTTGCGGGCATCTCTTGAGGCCGGGGCGGCGGATTTTCCCCTGCCCGGCTTCAATACAGTATTTTTCGCCATGCCGCAGTTCTCTCTCAACGGTGCTGGAACTTCGCTTCGCGCTTTTCCAGAAAGGCCGCGATGCCCTCCGACTTGTCTTCCGTCGTAAAGACAAGGCCGAACAGATCCGATTCCAGCTTCAGTCCATCCTCGAGGCTTCCCTCGATGCCGCCGTAGGCGGCGCGGAGGATCAGCCTGATCACGGGCGCGCTCTTTTGGCAGATCTTGGCCGCCAGCGCGTACACCTCCTCCATCAGCTTATCGGCGGGGACCACCTTGTTCACCAGGCCGATCCGGCAGGCTTCCTCTGCGGGGATCATATCGCCCGTCATGTTGATCTCCATCGCCCGGGCCATGCCGACCAGACGGGCGAGACGCTGCGTGCCGCC
>JAQBZT010000078.1 GCA_027622355.1 bacterium
GAGATCCATCTCCTGAAGGCGAACTCGATGTAGCGCTCCTGGATTCCGGTCTTCTCCCGGGCGAGGAACCCCATGACCACATCGAGGTCGGGCGTGGAGACGCGTATCTTGCCCCCCGGCTTCAGGACGCGGAAGCACTCCCCCATCATGTAGCGGGCTTCCGGAAAGGAGAGGTGTTCTATCAGGTGCTCGCAGAAAATATAGTCGAAGCTGTCATCCGGAAAAGGGAACCGCCGGCAGGCATCGAGGTACACAAAACGGCTGTCTTTTGGCGAGAAATCCGTGTTCAGCCAGTCATCGAGGGCGGCGTGTCCGGCGCCGATCTGCAGCTTGCGCACCGGGTGCGCGCGGAGATAGGCGTTGATTTTGCCGGTGCGAATCGCGCGGCAGAAGAGGCACCACAATTGCCGCTTCACCCACCGGACGCCATTTTCGATGAAGATGAAGTGGCGAAAGAATTTTTTGACCCGCTTTGAACTGATCATGGCTACCCGCGCGTTTTATGTTTCCCCGGTGTTCTCCCGGCCAGAACTGTGAATGGCGGCCACGATACCGCAAAACCCGACGGAGGACGCCCAGCGGAAAACCTCTCGTCAAAGCGCGCTTCAGGCCGGCACCCTGCCGCCGCACAGACGTCATCCTCCTGGAGCGCGGCGGCCGGCCACGGGGGCGGAAAAACTAGATAAAATGGCGGAAATAGCGCCCGAGCAGAAATGCGATGGGCTTGCCTTCTTGCAGCCAGGGCATGATGAGGTCGCCGAGGACATCCCACCAGAGCATAAACGCCGCAAAACCGGCCAGGTTGGAAAAGCCATGATTGCGGGAGAAGGACTTCCAGTCAAAGCTCCAGGATGGGCATGGATGCGGGATCCTCATCGGGAGCCACCGCGCGACACGGGCGCAGTATGCGTCATAGGCCGCCCCATGAATCACTCGAAGATGCGCTTCCTCCCGCTGCACGCGGTAGCGGAACACCAGGAACGCCAAGAGCGGAAAAAGAACGGCCACCCATGCATAACCCATTGCCGCCCCCACGCCGGCGGCCAGGAGAATGTTTGCGATATAGAGCGGGTTCCGGGAGAAGGCGTAGGGGCCCTTCATGGCCAGAACGGCTTTCTTCTTCTCCATGTTCCCGAGAGACCAGCAGCGCAACAAAACACCCAGAGCCAACAAGACGATGCCCAAGGTCTTCGGCTCTTTTTGAGAGAACACCGGAATGAGCAGCGCGGCGTTCGTGGCGACAAGGACCCGGTAGTGGTTCCAGTGCAGCCGCTTCCTGAAACCCATCAATTTTTCCCTCTCGTGACAACACGCAGGTTCATGCCCATCCGCTCCGGGAGGGGCCCGTATACAGCGAAAAAGAAGACAGAAAACCTCCGCTCAAGATGCCACACTCTGGAACGCATCGTCAAAATACAGGGTCAGGACGACACCCAGCCGCCGCCGAACATGATGTCACCCTCGTAGAACACCGCGGCCTGCCCCGGCGCCACGGCGCCCAGCGCGGCGGGATCCTCGGGCACCACCTCGGCGAAACCCTCCGGCAGGAGCCTGACCCGGCAGGCGGCGGGGCGCTGGCGGTGGCGCACCTGAACGAGAAGGCGCGCCCCCTCCTCCGGGATCGGGACCGACCAGGCGACCCGCTCCGCGAGAAAGCGCTCGCGGCGGAGTTCCTCCCGCCCGCCGATCACCACCGTGGCCGCCCCGGACTGAAGCTCCAGCACATAGCGCGGGGCGCCGCCGCCCAGGCCGATCCCCTTGCGCTGGCCGACGGTGAAGTTCGTGATCCCGGGGTGCGCACCCAGGGCCCTCCCCTCCCGATCGACGATGGGGCCCGGCTGATCGATTCCGGGCCGCTCGCTCTGCAGAAAGGCGCGGTAATCGTCCTTGGGGACGAAGCAGATCTCCTGGCTCTCGGGCTTCTCGGCGGTAGGCAGCCCCAGCCGCCGGGCGATCTCCCGTGTCTGGCTTTTCTCGAAGTCGCCGAGGGGGAATATCGCACCGGCAAGCTGCGCCTGGCTCATCCCGAAGAGGAAGTAGGTCTGATCCTTCTCGCGGTCGGCGCTGCGCCCCAGGGTGAGGCGGCCGTTTTTTTCCACGAGGCGCGCATAGTGGCCCGTCGCCAGCTTCTCCGCCCCGAATCCCCTGGCCTTCTCGGCCAGATAGTCGAACTTCACCACCTGGTTGCAAGCCACGCAGGGGACCGGCGTGCGCCCCCGGGCGTACTCTTCGATGAAATTTTCGATCACCTGCTCGCGAAACGCCTCGCGCACGTCCAGCACATAGAACGGGATGCCCAGCTTCGCCGCCACCGCGCGGGCGTCGGCCAGATCGCGCGGGGCGCAGCAGCCCCGGTGGAAGGATTCGGTCACCGGCCGATCGGCGAGGCGGAGCCCCACCCCCACGACCTCATGGCCCGCCTCGGCCAGCAGCGCGGCGGCCACCGAACTGTCCACCCCGCCGCTCATGGCGACGACCACCCGCTCACCCATTGCCGCCCGCCCTTCTCTTTCGTGGAAAACCTGCGGAAAACCGTGAAAAATCTGTGGGAGGAAGGAAAACGGCAAGCCGAATCGCCCGCTTCCGCTCCCGGGGCAATTTATACCCCAGCGGAGAAGAAACCTCCAGATAATCCCGGAGTGCTTTCGGGAATCGGCGCGGCAGATGCGGGATGGGGAGGCGGGGGGCTAGACGCCCAGGTAGAACTTCTTGATCATCTCGTTTTCCGCCAGCTCTTTTGCGTCCTTGCCCTCAAACTCAATCTGGCCGTGGACGATGATGTAGCCGCGATCGGCGATCTTGACCGCCTGGTTGAAGTTCTGCTCGGCCATCAGGACGGTCAGGTTGTACTTTTCCTTCAGCTCCTTGATCTTGGCGATGACGCGGCTCACCAAAATGGGGGCGAGCCCCACAGAGGGCTCATCCACCAGCAGGATCCTGGGCGCCGACATGAGGGCGCGGGCCACGGCCAGCATCTGCTGCTCGCCCCCGCTCATGCTGCCGGCGAGCTGGTGCTTGCGCTCCTCAAGGATGGGGAAGGCTTCGAAGCAAAACTCGATGTTCCGGCCGATATCCTTGCGGGCCGCGGGCCGGTAGGCGCCCAGGAGGAGATTCTCCTCGACGGTCAGCAGCGGGAAGAGCCGCCGGCCCTCCGGCACGAGAGCGACTCCCAGGTTGACGATCTCCTCCGGCGTCTTGCCCGCCAGATTGATACGCTCGCCGTCGATCTCCAGGTAAATTTCTCCGCTGGTGGGCGGGATAATGCCCATGATGCACTTGATCAGCGTGCTCTTTCCGTTGCCGTTCGTGCCGAGGAGGACGACCGTCTCGCCGTCGTTCACCTCGATCGAAACCCCGTGCAGCACCTGGACGGAGCCGTAGCCCGCCTCCAGATTGTTGACGACCACTCTATTCGCCAAGATAGGCCCTTTCCACTTCTTTGTTGTTGACGATTTCGTCCGGCTTCCCTTCGGCGATCTTCTGGCCCGCGTCGAGAACCACGATACGCTCGGAGAAGTTCATCACCGCACGCATGATGTGTTCGATCATGATGATGGTGATTCCCCCCTCGTTCAGCTTGAAGAGAATCTCGAGGATGCCGTCCACCTCGTTGGCCGAGAGGCCCGCCATCGCCTCATCGGAGATCAGCAGCTTCGGTTTCGCCGCCATGGCCCGCGCCAGCTCCAGCTTGCGCATATCGATCTGCGTCAGATCGGCGGGATACAAGTTCGCCCGGTCGGCCAGGCCGATTTGATCGAGGATGTCCATCGCCTCGGCGACGACATTGCCTCCGTGCGATTTGGCATGGGCCGTGTACTCAAGCGGAATGCAGAGGTTCTCGCAAAGGGTCATGCTGGTAAAGGGCTTGGGAATCTGGAAGCTGCGGGCAATACCGCGGCGCGTCCGCTGGTAGGCGGGCAACACGCCGATGTCCTCCCCGGCGAAAAGAATCTTGCCGCCGTCGTTCCGCAGGGCGCCGGAGATGCAATTGATCAAGGTCGTCTTGCCCGAGCCGTTCGGGCCGATCAGGCCGAAGCGCTCGTTCTTGTTCACGTGCAGGCTGACCTCAGAGAGGGCGTGAAAGCCCCCGAAGCGCTTCGTCACGCCCTGGATATCGAGAAGCGTCTCGCTCATCCGCCTGCCCTTCCCGCGACCCGGCCGCGCAGCTTCCGCAGCAGGCCCACAATGCCCTCGGGAGCGAACACGACGAAGCCGACCAAAAGGCTTCCCACAATGAGCAGGTTCATCTCCGCCGAGAGGGTGACGATCGCGATCTGCTGCGCCGTCCCGACGAGGACGGCGCCGATCACCGGGCCGAGCCAGGTCGTCGTCCCGCCGATCATGGGCATCGCCAGGCTGTTGACCGCATAGTCGAGGTGGAAAGCCGATGTCGGCTCGATGTAGACAACGAAGTAGGAGAACGGCGCACCGACGATGCCCATCATCGCTCCGCTCAGCGTGGTCGCAAAAAGCTTGAGCTTGAGAATCGGCACCCCCATGCACTCGGCCGCCTCCTCGTTGTCGCGGATCGCGGCCATTCCTCTTCCCACCCAGGAGTTTTCGATCAGCCAGGCGACAATTACCGCCGCGACGGCGAGGGCGGCCATGATGAAGAAGAGGAATTCATCGTAATTCGAGAAAAACGGGACGCTCCGGGGCTTGAGAATGGCCGTCCCCTTTCCGCCGCCCACATAATCCCAGTTCGAGACCACCATCTGGAGGACGACGGCCAGCGCCAGGGTGGCGATGGAGAAGAAGACCCCCCTCAGCCGGAGGGTGAGATAGCCGATTCCCAGCCCCATCAGGCCTGACACCGCGCCCCCCGCGATGAGAAGCACGTACAGGGGCGGCTTCCAGGCGATGATCAGCGCCACCGCCGTATAGGCGCCCATGGCGAAGAAAGAAGCCGTCCCGAAGTTCACGTAGCCGGTATATCCCCCCAGAATGTTCCAGGCAGTCGCCAGGGCAATGTACTGGAGCACGACATAGGCGGCCTTGTAGTAGAACCGGTTCTCCATAAACACCGTGACGAAGAACGCGATCACGATCAGCGCGGCCGCCAGGAGCAAGAACCGTGTCTTTCCGTTCTTCAACGCACTACCTCCCGAACAGCCCAGAGGGCCGGACCGCCAAGCAAACGAGCAGGATACCGAATGACACGGCCAGCGACCACGAGGGGCCGAAAAACGAGGAGGTGAAACTCTCCGCGACTCCCAGGACCAAGGCGGCCAGCAGTGTGCCGCTCATGCTGCCCAAACCGCCCAGAACCGTCACGGCAAACACCCGTCCGATGTACTCGCGCCCGATGGTCGGCTCGACAGGACCGATCATGATGAGAAGGGCGCCCGCCATCGTGGCCGTCGCGATGCTCAGGCCGAAGGCGACGGTTTTGACACGGATGGGGTTGATGCCCATGAGGCGCACGGCCAGCGCGTCCTGCGCCACCCCCATGACGGCTCTTCCGAAAAAGGTCTTCTTCAAGAAGATGTACAGAGCGACCGAGACAAGTCCGCCGCAAAGGAAGGGGACGAAAAGCCGGTAGGCGATGCCGATCGGGCCCAGCTGGACGGATTTGCCGATGTAGTCGGCCTGAACCAGGCGGTAGTCCACCCCGAAGGTGATGATGAGAAGCACCTCGATCAAGAAGAAAAGGCCGAAGAAAAAGACCAGCCCGCGCAGGGACTCCGCCCCTGTCTTCTCGAAAACGTTGTAGTAGATCCGGTAGACGATGACACCCACAAAATAGAAAGGAACGGCGAAGAGCAGGCCCGCCAGGATGGGGTCAACCCCAAATTTCGAATTCACGTAGAAGGCCAGATACGACCCGGAGATAATAAACGCCGGGTGCGCGATATTCACGACATCCAGAAGACCGAATGAAAGGGAGAGCCCAACGCTGATCGCTGCGTAAAAGCCGCCGAGCAAAATACCGGCAATAAGTGCGTTCAAGAAAAAATCAACATTCACCATATTTCATCCCGCGGAAGCCGCACCGAGACCGGAGACCGCGCCATTTGCAGGCGCGGCCCCCGGCTCTCGAGAGCCGATCTTCCGTTATCTCGCTTTCTCGTATGGATAGATCAAGTTGCCGGATTTGTACTTTGGCGGATAGAGCACCACCATTTTACCGGGCATGGTGAACTCTTCCATCGAGTGGCCCTTGATGCCCTGGAGCTGGACCAATAACGTCCGGCCCTGCTTCCACTCGCCATTTTTCCCGAACTTCACGTCGCCCACGACGGTGGAGTGCGTGTTGTCCCGGATGTAGGCGCCCACCTTCGCCTGATCGAAGCTCTTCGTCGCCTTGATGGCGTCCCCCAGGACCTGCACGTAGGCATAGGCAAAGGGCGGAAGATAGTAGCCCAGCGGGTCAAGCTTCTTCGCGGGCGCCTGCTCCTGATATTTTTTCAGGAATTCGTTGATGCCCGGGAACTTCAGCGTCGGCTCCGGCGCCCAGAACCAGTAGTCCACGATCCCGTTGAGCAGCGGGCCGAGATTCATCTGGATGGCGGTGTACTGGAGACCCACCATGCCGCCGCCCCAGAGCTTCGGCTTCAGGCCGATCTCATTCGCGGCCTTGACGATGCCGATAGAACCGCCCGGGTAGGAGCCGACAAAGAACAGGTCCGGATTGGTGGCCTTCACCGCCCGGAGAATCGGGGTGAAGTCCGTCGTGCCGGGGAAGGGATACCGCTTGTCGTAGAGAATCTTGAGGCCGAGCCTTTTCGCGTGCTTCCGGCCGCCTACCACTACGTTGCGCGCGAACTCAGAGTCTGCCGAGAGGAACGCGATCGTCTTGGGCCGCGGCTTCTGCTTCATCGCGATCTCGAAAAAGCCCCTCGTCTGGTCCACAGCGGGATCCTCGCCCGACGGCATGATCTGGAAATAATTGTTGTATTTAAATCTGTGGTTGGCATCGAGGCCGAACAGGCTCATGAAGACCAAGCCGCGCTCCATGACGATCGGCAGCGCCGGAACGATCAGGTTGGTCCCGTAGGGCGAGACGACGAAGTCAACCTTATCGACATCGAGCAGCTTGGCATAGATGCCGGGCACGTTCGCGGGCTTGGTCTGATCGTCGTAGTACACCAGCTCGACCTTGCGCCCGAGAAGGCCGCCCTGGGCGTTCATATCGTCGCGCCAGATCTCCATGGCCAGCAGCGCGGCCTTGCCCGCCGGCCCCAGCGGCCCGGTCAGCGCCATGCTGAAGCCAATCTTTAGCGGCTTGGCCGCATCGGCAACGGGAGCCGCCGCCAGGCCGCCGGCCAAAACGGCAACCAGCGCGCCCAGCAAAACCCACCTGCAAACTCTGCGAGTCAGTTTTCTCACAATACTTCCTCCCCTATGTTGTTCACCGTGAATCCGCCGCTTCCTCCCCGCGGCCGGACACAACCTTTCAAAGTTACCTGAAGCATCGGGTGCACGTACAATACGCTTTGGGCACCGTTTTCGGATAACGAGATTCGAAAAGTATACGATTTTTGGGGCCAAAAACAAAACTTCCCATCTTATTGATTTCAGGCTATTTACTCTTTTATCGATCCGGCCCCTTCCCCTTCCTGCCCAAAACCATCTCTTGTCCCCCCCTCAAAAAAACGGGGTCCCCGAAGGGACCCCGCCTGATTCCGTCTGAGGGAATCTAACTCTTTTTGGGCTTTCGCGATGTTTTCCGCTTCACGGATTTCCCGGCCGCCTTCTTCGCGGCTTTCTTCACCTTCGCCAAATCGCCATTCTTGAGACGTTGGGAGAGCATGTACTTGTTCACGGCGCTGACGTAGGCGCGGGCCCCGGCCTCGACCGTATCAATGCTCGCGCTGTGGCCGGCCACCTGCACCCCATCGCTGAACTCGACCACCAGGTTCACCTCGGCCATCGCATCCCGGCCCCGGGTGACCGCCTGAACGGAAAAATCCTGGAGCGAGCCGTTCACCCCCACGATCTTGTTGATCGCGTTGATGGCCGCTTCGACCGGACCGTTCCCGTCGCCCGTCTCGGTGCGGGCGGTCGCGCCCTCCTTCAGGGTGATCGTCGCCTGTGAGGCGGGCTCGGTCCCGGTGGAGGTCGTCACCTGGAGATGCTCGATCTGGAAGTAGGTGTCTCCCTCGGAGGCCCGGCGCGCCTGAAGAAGCATGATGAGGTCCTCGTCGTAGACCTCCTTCTTCTTGTCGGCCAGATCGATAAACCGCAGATAGATGGCGGAAATCTCATCGCGGTCCATCTTGAAGCCGAGCTGCTCGTAGCGCTTTCTGAGCCCGGCGCGGCCCGAGTGCTTCCCCAAAACAAGGGTGTTCGAGGGCCGCCCCACCGACTGCGGCGTCATGATCTCGTAGGTAATCGCCTTGGAGATGACGCCGTGCTGATGGATGCCGGCCTCGTGCGCAAAGGCGTTCTTCCCGACAATCGCCTTGTTGGGCTGGACTTTCACCCCCGTCATCGCCGTCAGGAGACGGCTCGTGGGGTAAATCTCCTTCGTCTTGATGCCGGTCTTGAAATCGAGGACATCGCCGCGCGTCTTGAGCGCCATCACGAACTCCTCGAGCGAGGCGTTTCCGGCCCGCTCGCCGATTCCGTTGATGGTGCACTCTACCTGCCGCACGCCGCACTCGACCGCAACGATGCTGTTCGCCACGGCGAGGCCCAGATCGTTGTGGCAGTGGGCGCTGAAGATCACCTCATCGTAGGCGGGAATTTTCTCAAAGATGTGCTCCCAGAACCGCTTGAACTCGGAGGGAACGATATAGCCCACCGTATCGGGAAGATTCACCGTGGTCGCCCCCTCGGCGATGGCGATCCGCGCCGCCTCGGCGAGAAAGTCCCAGTCCGCGCGGGTGGCGTCCTCGGCGCTCCACTCCACATCGTCGCAGAGGCTCCGGGCGTGGCGCACGGACGCGGCCACCTCCTTGAGGAGCTCGGCCCGCGTCATCCGGAGCTTGTGCTTGAGGTGAATGTCCGATGCGGCGATGAAGGTGTGGATGCGGGGCCGCTTTGCGTGGCGCACCGCCTCCCAGCACCGATCGATGTCGCCCCGCGCCGATCGCGAAAGGCCCGCGACGGTCACCTTGGTCACCGCCTTGGCGACTTCCTTGACGGATTCAAACTCCTCGTTCGAGGCGATGGGAAAACCCGCCTCAATGATGTCCACGCCGAGCTTTTCGAGCTGGCGGGCGATCTCGATTTTCTGGAAATGATCCATGCTGCAGCCGGGGGACTGCTCCCCGTCGCGGAGGGTGGTATCGAAGATGCGGACCCGGTTGGTCTGCTTGGATTTCGATGGGGTTTTGCTTGGCTTGCCTGACATGACTCACTGGCTCCCAGGAAAAATGAAAAACATTTTCTCCGGCCGGGGGGCTGTATCCATTCGCCGCCCGCGCCGCGCGGAAGGGTCCTTTCGGACCCGGTTAAGAAACCGGCTCCTGGGCCGCCAGCGATATTTGGGGCGATCTGGATTCGCCCCGGATCCTCCTCTGATCCGACCGGTGCTTCAATTTTCGCTCCAAGGAGCCGGCCCTTGGGCAGGCCAAACCCCGAAAAATGCGGAGAGGCCTCCGCAATCACTTCTTCTTTTCTTATCGTCCAACCCGGCTCCGAGGTCAAGCCCAGGCCCCGAAAAATAGCGCAGAACCCATGATCTTCGGGGGTTTTTCCTACATCGCGCTCTGTCCCCCATCGAGCACCAGGGCGGCGCCCGTCATGTAGCTTGAGGCATCGCTCGCCAGGAACACCGCCGCCCCGGCCATATCCTCCGGCAGGCCGACCCGGCCCATCGGGATATGGGTCTTGATCATCCGCTCGCCCGCCTCGGACTCGAACATCCCCTGGTTGATGTCGGTGCGCACATAGCCCGGCGCCAGCGCGTTCACCCGGATCCCGAATCTCGCCCACTCGAGGGCCAGCGTCTTCGTCAGCTGGAGGAGCCCCCCCTTGCTCGCCGTATACGCCGAGAGCATCTTGACGCCGATCATCCCGGCCACCGAGGCCACGTTCACGATCACCCCGCTCTTGCGCTCGATCATCTGCTCCCCCACCGCCTGGCACATCAAAAACGCGCCCCGCAGATTCGTGGCCATCACCTCGTCCCAATCGGCCAGCGGCAGATCGACCGCCCAGCCCATGCCGCTCACCCCGCTGTTGTTCACCAAAATATCGACGGCGCCCAGCTCCCCGGTCGCCCGCCGGACCGCTTCCGTGACACTCTCGGGCAACGACAGATCGAGGGGGATGGCCGCTGCGGCGCGGCCCAGCGCGCGGATCTCGCCGGCCGCCGCCTCGAGCTTCTCCA
>JAQBZT010000079.1 GCA_027622355.1 bacterium
GCCTCCATCCGCTGCCAGAAGTCCACGGCCGCCCGGGGATCGTAGCCGGCCTTCGCCATGTAGGTGAGGCCGAGGCGATCGGCCTCCGACTCGTGGGCCCGGGAGAAGGGCAGCAGAATCCCGATGTTCGCGCCCGCGCCCAGAAGGCCCGCCACCTGGCGGACGATGTAGGGGTCCTGGCGGCTCATCCCGATCTGAACCGCCTGGAGGCCCAGGCTGACGATGAGGTGCTGGCTCAGGCGCTCCCCGCCGTGGCGGGCGATGGCGTGCGCCACCTCATGGCCGAGCACCGTGGCGAGCCCCGCCTCGTCCCGGGCGATGACGAACATGCCGGTGTTCACCGCCACCTTCCCGCCCGGGAGCGCAAAGGCGTTCGGCGCATGGTCTTCGATCACGATGAACTCCCAGCGGTAGGCATGGGCCTTCCCCGATACCGCCGCGATCCGCCGGCCCACGCGCTGCACCATGGCGTTCTTTTCGGGGTCGCGGGAGATCCGCTGCTTCTGTTTCACCTCCCGGAAGGTCTGCTCGCCCAGCTGGATTTCATGGGACTCGGGCATGAGGAGGAGTTGCGAGCGCCCCGAGATGGGCGCCTTGGCGCAGGCCGGGAGCAAGAAGAGCAGCAGCACCCAAAGGGCGCCGCGGCGGAGAAACGAGAGAAATGTTCTTGGCGGCTTGTCACGGAGAAAGAAATGCATCCTCATCCCTCCCTGCGGGCGCTAGGGCAGCGCCGCGCCCTGATACACGCCCTCTGCGCGGTAAGCCTCGTCCAGAAGAACGACCGGATGGACGACGCGAAGGGACATCCCCCGCGCCCTGGCGCCGAATTCGATCTGAATCTGGCATCCGGGATTTCCCGTGCACAAAACGGGGGCTCCCGCCGCCGCGATGTGACCCATCTTCCGATCGAGCAGCTGCATGGATATCTCGGTCTGGGTGAGGTTGTAGCTCCCCGCCGAGCCGCAGCACCAATCGCTCTCCTTCAGGGGAACCGATTCGACGTTGACGATGGCATCGAGCACCTTCAGCGGCTGCTCGCGGACTTTCATGGCGTGCACCAGATGGCAAGGATGATGGTAGGCGACCCGCTGGGGCTCGGGGTGGTGCGTTGGGCGAATCCCCGCCTGGGCCAGAAAGACGCTCACGTCCATCGCCTTCTCGCTGAAGCGGCGGGCGCGGTCCGCGAGGTGGGGGTCTCCCGCCAGTAGCTCTCCGTATTCATGGAGCATGGCGCCGCATCCCGACACCGCGAGGACGATCGCATCGTATTCCGCGGGGTTGAAGGCTTCCAGGTTTTCCCGGGCCAGCCGGCGCGCCGTATCCCGATCGCCGGCGTGGGCCTGAAGGGCGCCGCAGCAGGTCTGTCCCCGGGGGAAAACCACCCGCGCGCCGTTCGCCGCCAGGGTGCGCACGGCGGCCCGGTTCACATCCCCGAACAGGAGCGATTGGAGACATCCGCCGAAAAAGGCCACCCGGTACTTTTCCTCGCCGATGGCGGCCACTTCCGCGGGCAGCGGACGCATCGCCTCCAGGGGCGGCACCTCGGGCATCATGGGCTCGAGGCGCCGGAGTTTTTCCGGCACCAGCCCCAACCCGCGCGCCAGCGGGCCGAGCAGCGTCTTTTGATACAGCCGGCCGAAGAACCCGGCCGCCAGCAGCATCCATCGCTTGGGCAGAAGCCACCGGAAGAGGAACCAGCGGACCAGCCGCTCGCCCGGCCCTCTGCGGCGCACCTTTTCGAGACACTCGCGCGCGGCCTCGATCAGCGAGCCGTACTTCACCCCCGAGGGGCAGGCGGTCTCGCAGGCCCGGCAGTCGAGGCAGCGGTCCAGGTGTTTGATGACGGTGGGGCTCGCCTCTATCTCGCCGTCGTAGACGCTTCGCATGAGATAGATCCGCCCCCGGGGCGAGTCCATCTCGTTTCCGAGGAGCGCGAACGTCGGGCAGCTGGTCGTGCACAGCCCGCAGTGAATGCAGGTCTGGATCCGATCGCGATCGAGGCCCTCCGGCCCGTGGAAGGGATTGGCCGCATCCCTTCCCGGCGCATATGCCGCGGCGCTGAACGCTTCGGTGGCCATCTCGTCCCCCTAAATCCTTCCCGCAAAACGCCCCGGGCTCAAAACCCGCTTCGGATCGAACTGCTCCTTGATACGCCGCATCAGATCGAGCGAAACCGCCTCCATGGCGTCCTCGCCCCAAACCGCCACCTCCTCGCGAAGGTGCGCCGGGCAGGTATCGAGGCGGACGTGAACCGAGCGGCCGGAGGATGGTTCCACCCTTGCCCGGCATCCCTCGGAAAAGCGCCGCCAGGCCACTTTCATCGCCGCGGCGTTGGCATCCGCATGAACCCACGCCCGCAAAACGCCGCTGCCCGCATGGGCACACACCGCGACGCGGCCCCCCGCGGCCGATGCCGCCCCCTGCGCCGCATCGGCGAAACGGGGAAGCGCATCCATCCGGCCCGAGGCGCGCATGGCCAGAACATTCGCCCCCGAAAATCTGCCGCCCGGAGGATCCGCCAGCGCCTTTCCCAGTTGCCGGCTCCTCTCATCCTCGAAAGAGACCGGATCGCTCCCCCCCTCGCGCACCAGGAAATCCGGCACCCGGCCCATCTGCTCCCGGAAGCCTTCCTCGAAATCACCGACCGCAACGGCCAGGCACCAGGGCCCCGGCAGGGCGAGCTCCGGCGCCGCTTGCGCGAGCGCTCCGGCCCGCTCCGCGTTCAATACCTCCGCCCACATCGGAGAGAGCGGCAATCCTGTGAGTTTTCGCGCTGCCGAAAAGACGGCATCCGCCGTCGGGAAACCCGCGGCAGCGGCCCCTTCGCGTTCGGGCATCTTGTAGAGGCGGACCGCCAACTCCGTCACCACGCCGAGCGTGCCCCAGCTTCCCGCGAACAGGCGGTTCATGTCGTAGCCCGTCACGTTTTTCACGACAAGCGCGCCGTAGGTGTGTGTCTCCCCGCTCGGCAGCGCGACGCGCATCCGCATCACCCGATCCCGCGCCCGCCCCCAGCGGATTCTCATCGGGCCGGAGCGCTCCGCCATCAAGGTGCCGCCGAGGGTGGCCCGCGACGGATGGGGGGGATCGAGCCCCGCCGTCTGCCGTGCCGGCGAAGTCAGCCGGTTGAGGGCCTCCACCGTCATTCCGGCCCCCACGACGGCGGTCAAATCGTCCTGGAGAAAATCCACCGCGCCCGACAATCGCTCGGTGGAGAGGGCCACATCGTACCGCTCGGGCCGGTACCCGGTTTCCCGGCCGGTCCTCCCGCCGCAGGGGATGACGCCCAGCCCCGACTCGGCTGCGCGGGCGAGTATCCGGACGACGGCCTCATGGTCCGCAGGCCGTGCGACGAGCGCGGGCAAGGCGCCGCATACCTCGTAATCGGAAACACCTTCTTCGGACAAAACGGAAGGTCCGCCGGTATCGGCCGCCACATTTTGCGCAAAGGCATCGAGAGAGGCCGCCATTACTTGGAGATCCCCGCCGGCATCCGGGTGATCCCGCCCCGCTGGGCGACGGGAAACTCGACCTCCCCGCCGGGGATTAATTTGCCGGGATTGAGCAGGCCCTCCGGGTCGATCGCATCGCGGAGCCGCTCCATCCCGGAGAGGGTTTCCGCATCGAACTGATCGCGCATCTCCCGGATTTTTTCGATCCCGATCCCGTGCTCGCCCGAGAGCACGCCGCCCGCCCGGATGCAGGCGCGCAGCACGTCCGCACCGCACGCGATGGCCCGCTCGGTCTCGCCCGGATTGCGGTCGTCAAACAAGACATTGGGATGGAGGCTTCCATCCCCCGCATGAAACACATTGGTGATTCGGAATCCATGTTCCCTGCCTATCTGATCGAACTCCTCGAGCACCTGGGCCAGCTTGGAACGCGGCACCGTCCCGTCGAGGCAATAGTAACAAGGGGCGATCGCGCCGAAGGCCCCGAAAGCGTTCTTCCTCCCCTTCCACAGGCTCGCCCGCTCCGCCTCGGTTTCGGCCATGCGGAAATCACTGCATCGGTTTTTCTCGCAGATGTCCCGAATCATTTTCTCAAGCGGCTTCATCGAGGAGAAGAGCCCGTCGAGCTCGATCAGCAGGACCGCCTCCGCATCCTTGGGATAGCCCGCCTTCATGATGGCTTCGATGGCCTCAAGGGTGTAGCGATCCATCAATTCCATCGCCGCCGGAACACAGCCCGCCGCGATGGTGTCGCTCACCGTCTGGCAGGCGTCGGTAACGCTTGGAAAACTGGCCAGCATCGTCCGCACCCCCTCGGGGTTGGGCGTCAGGCGGACGATCAGCTCGGTGGTGACCGCGAACGTCCCCTCGGAGCCGATGAAAATTCCCCGGAGGTCGTAGCCGGGCACTTCATCCCCATCCGCACCGAGGCGAACCACCTCTCCGCTCCCGAGCACCACGATCATCTCCTGGATGTGGTTCGTCGTCATCCCGTACTTGAGACAATGGGGACCGCCGGAGTTTTCCGCGGCGTTTCCGCCGATGGTGCACGCCATCTGGCTCGAAGGGTCGGGGGCATAGTGAAACCCGTGCGGAGAAGTCTCCTGGGTGAGATGAAGGTTCACCACCCCCGGCTGGACGCGGGCGAGGCGGTTCTCATAATCCACATCGAGAATCTTGTTCATCCGCGTGAAAACGACGAGAACGCCGCCCGGGGCGGGCGTTGCGCCGCCGGAAAGGCAGGTTCCCGCTCCGCGGGCGATCAGCGGGACGCCAGCCCCGCGGCAGGCCAGGACGATTTGCCGCACCTCCTCCGTATCCTCCGGGAGGACCACCGCGGAAGGAACGCCCTTGTAAATCGTCAACGCATCGCACTCATAGGTCTTCAAGGCTTCCGGCGCGGTGTGGATGAAATCCTCCCCGACGATTTCCGTGAGTTTTGCGATGAAGGCCGCCGGGTCCATGAACGCTTCCTGCGCGAAAAGGAAAAGAGAGTGCCGGTCGCTGCGACGCGGCCGATTATACCGCGCAGCGGGAGCGGGACAAAGCAGCGCACACCGTTACCAGGGCGAGCCAGCCGGAATGGAGCCCTCTCCGAAACAATGGTACCAGGCGAGCAGCCTCCGGCCGTCCGAGACGACGGCCAATGCGCTGCCTCCCGCTGTCTCGACGTAGGCCTTTCCGTCCTTGCTCTGCACTTTCAGTACACGGGCCTTGAGCTGCTGCCCGATCGCCCGGGTGCAGCTGGCCCGATCGTGGAACCGTGCACCAATCTTCTTCCATTTCCCGGCGTCCGATCCCGCCAGCTCCCCCGCCTGGTGCACCCACATAAACCAGACCAGAAAGCTCATCAGAATGGGCGCCGCGAACTTTCTTCGCACGAACCCTCCTTCCTCGCTCCCCCCGGAACCGCGCACATGATCGAAAACGCTTCGCCGAAAAATTTTGTTCCGCCATCAGAGCGGAAGACCGATGCGCAGCTTCGCAGCCACCTCCGCCACCTGGGCCCAGACGCCCGCCTCCACCGGAATTCCCTCGCGCAGGCGCCGCTCTTTCTCGGCGAAACTCCGCTCTCCAGGGATGCGGATATTCTCTACCCCCTCCGCCTTGGAGGATTCCTTAATCTCGCGGATATGCGCGCTGACCGCTTTGCGGAAAACCGCCGGATCGCCGAAGGAAGCGGGGTCGATGGCAATGAAAAGATCGCCCTTGTTGGATGCCCGCCCCTTCGTCAGCGAGACGACCACCTCTCTCCCGACAGCCCCGCCGAGGAGCGGACCCGCCAGAAGACCGAGAACGAAACTGAGCCCGAAGCCTTTGTAGCCGCCCCAGGGCGTCAGCGCCCCCGCCGCCGCCCGCGCCGCATCGGTGGTCGGCTTGCCGTCCGGCCCCAGCGCCGCGCCCTCGGGGATGGGAACTCCCTGCGCCCTCGCCTTGAGCACTTTCCCGAAGGAAATCTCCGTCGTCGCGAAATCGAGGAGGACGGGCTGATCAGAATCCGTCGGCACGGCGACGACGAGCGGGTTCGTCCCCAGGATGCGTTCCGTGCCGCCGAGCGGATGGGCCAGGGGCGGGGTCACCGAGGCGATGATCCCCACAAGGCCCGCGCGCGCGATTCGCTCGCCGTAGTAGCCCATCATCAAAAGATGGTTGGCCCGGAGAAGTCCCACCGTCGCACTTCCCGCCTTTTCGGCCTTCCGGATGGCCAGGCTGGCCGCGTAAATTCCCCCCACCGGGCCGAGGGCCGAGTCGCCGTCCACCAGCGCGGTGGCTTCGCCCTCCTCGATAATGTGGGGCACGGCCCGGGCGTTGATCACTCCTTCCAGAATCCGGGGAATGATAAACGGGATGCGGATCAGGCCGTGGGTGCCGTAGCCGCGCAGCTCGGCCTCAATCAGCACATCCGCCGCCGCCATCGCCGTCTCGGGGCCGCACCCCGCCGCGGCGAGCAGGCGCTCGATGAGATCGCGGAGCGCATCTGCGTTCACAATCCGCTGAGGACTTTCCGTCATGCGCAATAACTTTCTGGCCGAAAGGCTAGAGGTCCGGCGCGGGCGCCGCCCTGCCGGGGCGGGTGACTTTCATCATCCAGCAGTAAATTTCTATCCGGTTGCCGTCGGGGTCAAGAAAATAAAAAGCGTGGCTGCCGCTGCCGCCCTCGAAGGCCCCCTGCGCGCCCTCGAGCGCGTGCACATAGGGCCCATCCGCCAGTTCGACGCCGCAGTCCTTGACGTGCTGGAGGGCATCGAGCCAGTCCTCGCGCTCTGCCACCTCGAAGGCGATGTGATTCACGCCGGCTTCCTGGCGAATGTAGGAATCCACCACCGGCACCCCCGCCTTCACCGCGTCCTTGGGGAGCTCGAAAAGAACAAAATCATGGTGCATCTCCTCGCACCGCATGAAGCAGATGGGGCGGTGGAACTCGGGCGGCCCGTACTTGCCCGTCAGCTTGAGGCCGAGAACTTTCCGGTAAAACTCGATGGAACGTTCCACATTCGAGACGTTGACACCGATATGGCCGATGCGCATAACGTTGCAACCCATCGCGTCTCTCCTCCCTGGACACCGTCAATGAAAGCGAATCTCGTACATTTTTGTCCGGAATCGGCCTCTATTTTAGCACGGCCGGCCGCATGCGGCAGACCCCCCCTCCGCGGGAGCCTATATTGGATACAGGGAGCGGAAGCGCCGCCGGGAGGGGAAGGACATGAAACTCGACGCCATGCGTTTTGGAACCGCCCTGGGGATCGTCTGGGGCTTCGGGGTTCTCTGCCTGGGCGTCATGGCCGCGGCCTTCAACTGGGGCACCCCCGCCCTGCAGCTTCTGGGGAGCCTCTATCTCGGCTTCGCGCCGACCGTGGCCGGAATCCTGATCGGCATCATCTGGGGATTCGCAGACGGCTTTATCGGCGGCTTCCTCATCGCCTGGGTGTACAACAAGCTGGTGGGCTAGCAGCTTCCTTACGTTCCCTCCCCGAATCTGCTATGTATGGGAAATTCACATCCATGGCATTCTCATCGAGGGAGGTGGGACGGTATGAAGCGACTCCTCGTCAAGGCGGCCCACGTGGCCACGCTGGACGACACGCTGGGTACCATCGAAAAGGGCGCGGTCCTCATCGAGGGGGACGAGATAAAAGAGGTCGGCTCCTTCGAGGCGCTCTCCGCCAAGGGGCCCTTCGATGCGGAGATCGGCTCGCTGGATGACGACCTCCTCATGCCGGGCCTCGTCTCGGCCCACCATCACTCCGGCCGAGGCTTCCGCGACGGGATTCTCGACGGCGCCCTCGAGTGTTGGATTCAGACGGTGTACGGCAATGTCCACGCGGCGGGGTTCACCGAGGAGGAAATCTACCTCAACGCCATCTGGTCTTGCCTCGAGCTGATTCGCGGCGGCTGCACCGGCGTCGTCGATCTGCACGCGGGGAACCCGAAACGAGAGCGCCTGGGGATTCCCGCCACCGCGCGCGCCTACCGCGATTCGGGGATGCGGGCCGCCCTCTGCGTCGGGGTGCGGAACATGAACCGCCTCGCCTACGAGGGGGACGATGCGGTTTTCCGCCGCCTCCCGCCCGAGGTGCAGGAAGAAATCAAGGGCGCACTCCAGCCGCCCGACCTCGATCGCTTCTTCGAGACATGGAACGGCTACTTCGGCGATCTGCACCAAGCCGATGGCCGGGTGCGCATCTTCCTCGGCCCCTCGGGGCCACAGTGGTGCTCGGAGGAGCTGCTCCACCGCGTCAAGGATGCGGCCCGCGCAAAGAACACGGGGATTCAGATCCACCTGCTCGAAACGGCCTACCAGCGCGCCGCCGGCCCCCGGCTGAAGGGAAAGTCCCTGGTCGCCTGGCTGGACGGCCTCGGCTTCTGGGGCCCGGAGGTCTCCTGCCCCCACTGCGTCTGGCTCTCCCGCGCGGACATGGCCATCCTCCGGGATCGGGGGGTGTCCATCGTCCACAACCCGAGCAGCAACTTGCGCCTCTCGAGCGGCATCGCACCGGTGCGCGTCATGCGCGAGATGGGGCTGAGCGTCGCCTTCGGCGCGGACGGGATGGGGATCAACGACGACAACGACGTGCTCGCCGACCTGCGGCTCGGACATCTCCTCCAGCGGCTGCCGGGGGTGGATACGCCCCCCATCGCGCCGGAGGACTGGTACCGCCTGAACGTCCGCGGCGGCGCCCGGGTGATGCTGCAGGCGGATTCACTCGGCGCCCTCGCGCCCGGAAAGAAGGCCGACTTCATCCAGATCAGCCAGCGGCGGCTCCGCTACCCGGCCGCCAACCCGGAGCACGACCCGCTCTTCCTTCTTCTCCAGCGCGGGGTGGGGCGCGATGTGCACGGCGTGTGGGTCGGCGGGGAGCCCCTCATGCGGGAGGGAAAGATTCTGTGCGTGGATGAGGCCGCCCTCGCCGCGGAGATCCACCGCCTGTGGAGCGCCCGCTATCCGCGCGTTAATGCCCTGCGGCCCCTCTACCGTCATGTGGAGGAAAAAGTCCGAAAAGAGTTCGAGGCATGGGATCTCAACCTTCCGGGCGATCACCTTTATCAGTACAATGCGCACTGATGAGAAGGCCGCCCCGTTAGAGGAAGATTCATGCCTGAAGAAAGCGGAAGAACCTACCGGCATCACCACTCCCACTGGGGCGCCTTTACCGCCGAAGTCGAAGCGGGCCGCCTCGTCGATGTCCTTCCTTTCGAGAAAGACCCGCATCCCTCCCCCATTCTCCGCTCCATGCGCGATGGGCTTTATGCGGAAAACCGCGTGCTCCGGCCGGTGGTGCGGAAGGGCTGGCTGGAAAAAGGCCCGGAGAGCCGCGAGGGGCGCGGATGCGAGCCCTTCGTCGCCGTATCGTGGGAGAAGGCGCTCGATCTGGCGGCGGCCGAACTCGAGCGCGTCCGGAAGAATTTTGGAAACGAGGCCATCTTCGGCGGCTCCTACGGCTGGTCGAGCGCCGGGCGCTTTCATCACGCCAAATCACTCGTCCATCGGTTCCTCAACACCATCGGCGGCTTCACGGGACAGGTGCACACCTACTCCATCGCGGCCGGCTACTCGATACTTCCCTACACCATCGGGGGCTACGCGATCCTGCGCGATCAGTGCACCACCTGGGACAGCATCGCGGAGAACACGGGGCTGTTCATCATGTTCGGCGGAAACCCGCTCAAGAACATGCAGGTCGGCTCCGGCGGCCAGGGGATGCACACGGCCGAGGACTGGCTCCGCCGGGCGAAGGAGAGGGGCTGCCGCTTCGTGAACATCGGCCCCATCCGCCAGGACGCGGCGGACTTTCTGGACCCCGAGTGGATTCCGCTCCGGCCGGGCACCGATACCGCCCTCATGCTGGGGCTGGCCCACACGCTGCGCGAGGAAAATCTGCACGATGCGGATTTTCTCGCGCGCTGCTGCGAGGGATACGGAAAGTTCGAGTGCTACCTGAGCGGCGAGACCGACGGCACGCCCAAATCCGCCGAGTGGGCCGCCTCCATCTGCGAGGTAGACGCGGCCACCATCCGCTCCCTGGCCCGCCGCATGGCCGGCGCCCGCACCATGCTTTCGACCAACTGGTCGCTCCAGCGGGGCGATCACGGCGAGCAGCCCTTCTGGATGACGGTGACGCTGGCGGCCATGCTCGGCCAGATCGGCCTCCCCGGCGGGGGCTTCGGCTTCGGCTACGGCAGCATGGCCGGGATGGGCGAGCCGCGGCAGTCCATACCGGCGCCCGCCCTGAAGCTGGGCGTGAACCGGGTGAAAGACCATATCCCGGTGGCGCGCAT
>JAQBZT010000080.1 GCA_027622355.1 bacterium
ATGCGGAATCGGGGCAAGGGCCTCGGTTGCCGCATAATTCCGGTCACATATAGTTTAACCTATATTTTGTCTTCTTTATTTTCACCTCCTTGGACACGCTTTTCCCTCAAAAGATTCACACTTTCTCATCTCCTTATTTCCCAGTACATTAAAAACCATGCGACATACGGGCTAGCAGATTCAGAGCGAACTACAGGGAGTGACCAGACATGGGGAAGAAACAGGAAAGGCTCATCCGCGCCAACCGCTCCCGCCTCAGGAGCGAATTCAACGCCCAGGCCGAGATCGGGAAATTCGGGAAAACCGGGCTCGCCCGCATCGCCCTCACCCCGGAGTACAACCGCATCCGGAGGCTGGTCGAGGGCTGGATGAAGAGGGCCGGTCTCAAAACGCGGGTGGACGCCGTCGGGAACCTCTACGGGCGGAAAGAGGGCCGCGGAAAGGGCCTCCCCGCCGTCATGGTGGGCTCCCATCTGGACAGCCAGAACCCGGGCGGAAGGTTCGACGGGGCGGGAGGCGTCCTCACCGCACTCGAAGCGGTGCGCCGCATCGGCGAGAGCGGCGCCGCGCACGATCATCCCATCGAGGTGGTGGCCTTCATCGGGGAGGAGTCGGCGAGCGGGATGACGGTCTTCGGCAGCAGCGTGGCGACCGGAATCGCGGACGCCGCCGCCCTTCGCGCCTGCGTACACCCGCCCTCCGGAAAATCAATGTATGACGCCGTTCGGGCCGCGGGCGGAAACCCCGCCCGGCTGAAGAGCTGCCTGCTTCGGAAGAAGGACCTCAAGTGCTACCTCGAGCTGCACATCGAGCAGGGGCCGATCCTGGAGGTCCATCGGACCCCCATCGGGGTGGTGGACGTCGTGGTGAGCTACATCCGCGGCGAGATCGAATTCGCCGGGGTGACGGCCCACTCGGGCGGCCAGCCGATGGCCTACCGGCAGGACGCCGGAATGGCGGCGGCGGCCTACATGGTGGAGATGGAAGCCATCGCCCGGCGGGCTCCCGAGCGCCAGCGCGTCACCATGACTTTCGGAGAGATCGGCTTCGATCCGGGGTGGGTCACCATCGTGCCGGGCGGCGCCCACATCACGTTCGACCTCAGGGCGCGGACGAAGCCCGCTCTGGAGGCCATGCTCCGCCGGATGCGCACCACCCTCTCGCGCCTCTCGAAACAGCGCCGGGTGAAGGGGAGGCTCCGCGTGATTCAGAAGCTCCCGCCCTGCCCCGCCTCGCCGGGCATACGCCGGGCCATCGCCCGCGGCGCCGAGGCGGCCGGCTACAAGTGGATGTCGCTCGCGAGCGGCGGGGTGCACGACGCCTGCTGCATGGCGGCCCTTTGCCCGATGGGGATGATCTTCATCCCCTCCGTGAAGGGACTCTCCCACACGCCGGAGGAGTTCACCCGCTTCGCGGATCTGGCCGCCGGCGCCGATGTGACCATCGGGGCGCTGCTGCGGCTGGCGGACAAAAGGGTCAGGGTCTAGCAGAGGAGAGGGAAAAAACGGGGATTTACTTTTTCTTCTTGACGCGGAGTTTGGCTTGCTTGTTCTTGTACATCATGGCGTCGGCCTCCTCGATCAAATTTTCGATCGTGATATTCGTCTCCGCGTTGTAACGGGCGTAGCCGACGCTGAGGCTGAGCTTGCGCAGTCCCCTTTTTTTGCTGTTGTGCGTTTTGAGGTTTTCGTTCAAGCGCGTGACGATTGCATCCGCGCTTCTTCCCTTGCCCTCGATGGCCAGAACGGAAAACTCGTCCCCGCCATAGCGGCCGACCAGATCGGGGTTCCGGAAAGACTTTTTGAGGATGCGGGCGACATCGATGATGGCCTGGTCCCCTTCGACGTGACCCAGGGTGTCGTTCACATTTTTCATGCCATCGAGATCGATAAAGTACATCACCATCTCCCGTTCGGTACGCTGCGCCAGGCGCAACTGCCGCTCCGCGGCCGACACAAACCCTCTGCGGTTGAGCAGGCCGGTGAGCGGATCGGTATCCGAGAGCGCCCGAAGCTGCTCCTGCGTGTGGATTCTTTCGGTAATGTCCCGCAGCGTCAAAATGTAGATCTTCTCCCGGCCCAGCCGGGCCTCCGTCGAAAGCACCTCGGCCACTCCCACGTCCTTTCCCTTCCGGATGATACTGATCTCCTGCGCGCGCTGAGAGTTGAAGGAAAAATCCACTTTCTCTCCCGTCATCCGCTTCGCGCTGCGCCCCAGGAATTCCTCCGCCGCCGCGTTCATGAAGCGAATGACGCCCTGCCGGTTGACTGCAAGAACGGCATCGGGGGAGTTCTCCACCAGGATTCGAAATATATCTTCAGGATGTTTGACCATAGGATGGGACCAACTCAATCGACAATGGTTAAAAAAAAACAGGAAACAGGAAACCAAAAAAAGGACTCTAAAAGTACCAGATTTTGAGGAAAAACGAAAACTTCCAGAAATAATAGGTTAAGACAAATTTGCAGGAATTGTACCCACTGCACAGAACATACAGCGTCGAATTATTTCCAGGGCAGAGCGGCATACGGTGGCGGGTCAGGGCATCTTCTCCGAATCTCTCAATGCCTTGGCGGGGGGCTTCGGCGGGCAGGTTGCGCAGGGAGAAAAATCCGTATTTTTTTCCCATTTCCATTCTGGCTTTCCACTTCGCTCCAGCCTTCGAGGATGGAGAGGATTCCTTTGACAACGGCCATTCCCAGCCCCGATCCTTCAGAGAAGCTGGTGCCGGCGAAAGGCTCAAAGATGCGCTCCCGCGCGCCAGAAGCCGGCCCTGGCCCTTTGTCCTCAATCGAGAGGCAGACATGACGCCCGGCATCTGGACTCTCCCTCAGGCCATCCAGCGAGCCGGCGCGGTAATTTTCCGTGCGCACGATGATCTCTCCCCCCGAGGCCATCGCCTCACCCGCATTGAGTAAAAGATTCATGAGAACCCGCCGGATTTGTCCTGGATGGCACCGGACGCGCCAGAGATCCTCCGCCAGGTCAACGGAGATCGAATGCCCGTGAGTGGCCAACCGCACGAAATGTTTCAAAAATTCCTGCACACATTCATTCAGATCGATCCAATCCTGATTTTCCAAGTGTCCCCGATTGAAAACAACCAGTTCACGGGCGATGCGCTCGGCCCGCTCGCTCACAGCCGCGATCTCTCTTATCTCCCTGAGCCCCGGACTGCCCTCCTGCATCTTGCCGGAGGCAAGCTGGGCAGAGCCGCGAACGATGGTCATCAGGTTGTTGAACTCATGGACAATCCGTGAAACCAGATCGCCGATGGAGTGAATTTTTTCAGTGGCGCGGATTTCGCGGACGATGGGACTCGGCAATCGCCCGCCCGCCTGATAGGGCGAAAGCGCCTGACACAGGCGAGGGGGAGGCCGTGGCCTTTCTCGGCAGAAACGGCGCCGGAAAGACTACTACAATGAAAACCATCATGGGCCTGCTTCCGGCGCAGTCGGGAACCATCACGATGAACGGGGAGGACATCACCCCCTTTGCAGCCCACGATGTCTCCACCCGGGGCATCTCACTCATCCCCGAGGACCGGCAGGTTTTTCCGAACCTCACCGTCTTCGAGAACCTGAAGATCAGCCGCCTCCCCGTGGACGGTGCCAAGCATCTCGACGACTTCCTGGACTGGATATTCACCCTCTTCCCCCGCATCAAGGAGCGGGTCAACAACAAGGGAAGCCAGCTCAGCGGCGGCGAGCAGCAGATGCTCACCATGGCCAGGGGGCTGGGCACCGAGCCGAAGCTCATGCTCATCGATGAGCCGACCGAGGGCCTCATGCCGGCCTACGTCGAAACAATCCGCCACGTCCTCGAGGAAATCCAGAAGAAAGGCATCGCCATCCTCCTGACCGAGCAGAACTTCAAGATGGCCCTGACCCTCACCAAGCGGGCCTACCTGATCGAAAAGGGCCTCATCCAGTGGGAGGGGGCCTCCGCGGACCTTCTCAAGGACGAGGAAACGCGCCGCCGCTACCTCGGCGTCTAGGCCTCGCGCCGCACATCAAAAAAGCCCGCCGGGAAGGCGGGCTTTTTTGATGTGCCCTTTTTTCGGAAAAACTACTTCTTCCGCTCATCCACCAGCCGCCGGGCCTTGACCTGCTTCATCGGGTCGTGAATCTCGCCCGAGGCCGCAAACTCCACATCCGGCCGCACCATCACCGCCTTGCGTACCTTCTCGGGGATCTCCCGCGAGAGCCGCTCTTGCTCAGAGTCGTCCGCCTCCAGGCGGATGCGCAGCTCATCCATCGAATCGGGGTCGGCCGGATCGCTCTTGCGAATCACGATCTGGTACTCGCGCACGCTCCGGTCGGCGGCCAGCATCTCGAAAACAATATCGGGGTTCAGGAGCATCCCCTTCACCTTCACCAGATCGCCCGTGCGGCGCGGCATCTGCACAATACGCTCCCCGTAGCGGCCGCAATGGGGACAGGCCTCGGTCTTGAGGCCGATGAGGTCTCCAACGAGGTAGCGGAGAAAGACCGTCCCCCGCCGGTGCAGATGGGTCAGGGCGATCTGCCCCTCCTCCCCCTCGGGAAGGCGCCGGCCCGTCTCCGGGTCCACCACCTCCAGGAAATACAGATCGGGCACCACGTTGTGCGGGGCCGCCCCGTTGCAGCACTGGATCAACCCGCCCTGCATCTCGGTCGCGGCGTAGCGCGCCCGCACCTGCGGGTCGGCCGCCCCGAAATGGCGGAGATGATCCATGTATTCCTCATACAGCCCCTTTCCGACCGCCTCGCCCGTCGTCAAAACCATTCGGACCCGGGGGAGCGAAACATCCCGCTCGCGGGCCCGCCGCAAGAACCGCCGGGCGAAGCTCGGCACCCCCCAGATGACGGTCGGGCTCGCCGCCGCCACGCAATCCACCGCCTCATCCAGCGAGCGGCGCACCGGGTACTCCGGGTGCGGGCTTCCCGTCAGGGCGCTCACGATGGGCAGCCCCATGATCTCCGCCGAACGGACGCAGCACAGAAAGCCGCCAAGCGGCATCGGGGAGAGTGGATAGAGATTCGCGATCAGATCGCCTGTCCGCAGGCCTTCGGCCTCGTTGCAGATCCGGGCCTGAAGGAGAATGTGGTACTGGTCATGGGTATTGTTGAAAAAAGGGGAGGGCTTTCCGCTCGTGGTGCCCGTGGTGTAGGCCACGTTCCAGAGCGTGCGCTCCTCGAAGGGCAAATCCGCCAGCCGGGCCGGGTCGAGGCGGAACTGCTCGGGGCCCGCCATGTAGTCCGCTTTTTGGGTGAGCGGGAGCTTTTCCAGATCCTCCAGCGTCCGGATGTCCTCCGGCGCAAGACCCAGCGTTTTGAAGCGCTCCCGGTAGAAGGGATGCGCCCGGCCGCAAAGTTCCACCGTCCGGCGGAGCCGCGCCTCGCGGACCGCTCCCAGGGCTTCTGCATCATCTTGCACCGCCGAATCCGGTTTCGCCATTGTCTTTCGCCGCCCTCTTTAAAAAATTCCCGCCTGCCGTTGAAGGCCACGAACATACCGGGCGATCAGCGCAATCTCCGCATCGCTCAGGCCGGGAATGGGCTCCATGTCGCCGAAGCGCCAGTGGTGCTGCCGGGCGCCGCGGCGAACCGCCAGCGTAAACGCCTGATCGGAATGATGGCCGGGCGCATAGTAGAGGTGCACCAAGGGAGGACCCTTGTCGTTTCCGGCGCCCTTCTCTCCGTGGCACTCCAGGCAGCTGACTGCGTACAGTGCCTTCCCCGCCGCCATCGAGACAGCGGGCGCCGGAGCAGAAGCGGCCGGAGAACGTGCCGGCGCTGGCGGCGCCTTCGGGCCCAAAGAGCCGGTAACATACAACAGAGTCCCGAATCCGGCCGCCAGAGCGGCGGCCGCGACAACCCCTTTTTGCATTTCCTTCTCGCTTTTCCCGAAAAACGAATCCCGATAAAACCGAAAGGCATCCTACGCGGGAGGGCATCATCATTCAATCGCAAGCGTTGAAATTACCCGTATTTCCCTCTACCCTGAGACATCCCCTATCCAAAATGGATTTTTGGAGGCGACAATGACCCATCCCGATTTCGAGCGCGCCGCCCGGCACATCACGCCGGACGCCCTGCGGCAAACCTTGACGGCAATGGTGGATATCCCCAGCCCGACCGGCGGCGAGGGCCCGATGGCCGAATATCTCGAGGGCAGGCTCCGCGCCGCCGGCTGCCGGACCTTCCTGCAAGAGCTCAGCCCCGGAAGGCCCAACACCGCGGGGGTGCGCGAGGGCAGCGGCGGCGGCGTCAATCTTCTTTTCACCGGCCACATGGACACCTCCTACGACGGGAACGAGGACTATCTCACCGGCGAGGGCTTCAAGCCGCGTGCGGTGCACCGCGACGGATGGGTCTGGGGCCTCGGGGCCAACAACATGAAAAGCGGCCTGGCGGGCGCCCTCGTGGCGCTGGAAGCCATCGCGAAAGAGGACATCTCCCTGCGCGGCGACATCACCCTGGCCGGGGTGTGCGGTGAGATCGAAAAGGCGGCCATCGAGGAGTTTCAGGGCGAGTCCTTCTCGGGCTACGGCACGGGAACGCGCCATCTCATCCTCCACGGCGTCACCGCCGATTTCGCCGTTCTGGCCGAGCCGACCGGCCTTCGCGTCTCCAACGCGAACATGGGCTGCATCTGGGCCCAGATCACCGCGCAGGGAACAGTCTCGCACAGCGTGTTCACCTCCCGGCCCGGCATCTCGAACGCCATCGAGGAAATCCACCGCATCCAAAGCGCCGTGACGGAATGGGCGAAGGACTACGAATCGCGCCATGTGTGCATGGGCGAGCGGCCCAACGTGACGATCGCCGCCATCCGGGGCGGGCTCCCCTGGCGCCTCTCGCGAAATCCCATCGCGTGCAGCCTCTATCTCGACATCCGCACAGTGCCGGGCCAGACTCTCGATGAGATCAAGCGCGAGCTCAGGGTGCTTCTCCAAAATGTCGCCCGGGAGAGCGGGGGCCCGGAGGCCGCGCTTTCTTTCTACGTCAACGATCCGGCGACGATCATCGATCCCGAAAGCCCCATCATCCGCGCCATGCAGGAGGCGAACGCGGCGGTCACCGGCGCCCCGGCCGAGCTGTTGATGCGGCGGCCTGCCGCCGATTCCACGCATCTCAACCGCTACGATATTCCCTGCGCGGTGTACGGGCCCGGCGGAAGGATGCACCCGGACGCCAAGAAGAAGGGGCTGATGCACGCGACGGGCGAGCATGTATTCGTCGAGGACATGGTGGTGGCGGCCAAGGTGTACCTCGCCTGCGCCCTCGCGCTGTGCAGCCAAGCGCCCGGGAAGGTGGGGCTCGCCTGAGCCCGGTGGTGCCCTGAAAATCAAAAAGACGGAAAAAGGCGGGACGAGGCGTCCCGCCCTTCTTTTGTCGCAGATGAACTCCGGCTTCAGTGAACCGTCACCCCCCTTTCCACTCCGGCGGCCCCCTCCGGGGCGGGCTTCTTCTCCCGAATGACAAAGACCGGACACGGCGCGGTGCGGATCACCTTCTCCGCCACGCTTCCGATCACCATGCGGCTCACTCCATTGCGCCCGTGGGTGCCCATCACGATGAGGTCGAATTCTCCTGCGCCCGCAAACTGCACGATATCGCTGGCCGGATCGCCGCCCCATACCACGATTGCCTTCGCCGTCGCGCCGGCTTCCGCCTTGCGGAGCATGCCGGAGAGCGTATCTTCGAGCCTTTGGTGCTCGTCTTCCTTGATCTTGGTTTCGTGGATTCTCTGCGTCTTCTCCAACTCGGACATCTCGCGCAAGAGATACTCGGGCTCGGGCGCAACATGGAGCGCCACGACAGCAGCCTCCCATTTATTTGCGATCTCCATCCCGGCCTTGAGCACCTCCGGGCTCACCTCGGACATATCCAGGGGAATCAAAACTTTTCTCGGATGGAAAATCATCGTTCTCCTCCTTTCTGCGCGGCGGGAGGGGCCAATTCTCCACATCTTATGATTTCAATATAGGCCGTCGAGATAATTAGCGGCCAAACCACCACTTCAAAAAAATGAGTTACCGATATTCAACGCTTCAATTCTTTTAAAATCCCCCGACTCCGAAACTGAAATGGGCACCCGCAAAAAATTCTCTTGCCAAACATTCACCCAAAGCGCATATTTGAGAAGGTAGCGGAGATACTCGAGAGATGGCCGTGAAATGCGGCCGGCACCCGGCAAGGGCCGGGGGGATGGAGCGCCGATGGCGGCACTCCGAAGGGTATCGTTCCCACTGAGAGAGGGAGGAGTTCTATGAAGCCAGATAGAAATCCCGTTTCACGTGCCGAGCAGTCAACCTCCCCGGCTCCAGAAGTCGGCCGGGCGGGGAGGAAACTCAAGGGCTGACTCCTTTCATAACGGGCGACAAAACGTCCGTATCGGCGAACCGGAGAGACCGGGCCGAAAACGAAGATTCAGGAGCGGGGTGCAACGCCCCGCTCCTTTTTTGTCTGCGCGTCGACGCGCCTACACCCCGAAATCCTTGAGCTTCGTCTCTCCCAGGCCCAGGGCGTGCCCCATTTCGTGGAGCAGAAGATTCCCCATGTAACCCCGGTAGGCGTCGGCGTCCCCCCCGCAATGCATCTTCATGGGCGCGGCGTAAATCTCGATCGACTGCGTGGCCGGTATCCACACCGCCAGCGGCCAGCCGCCCACCTCCTTCACCATGGCCGGCGCGGGGAGGTCCACCAGATGCACGGGAATCTCGCGGCGCTCGATTTCCGCCATCATCTCCGGGTGAATGTCCGTGGACAGAACCTCGTCCAGAATTTCCTGCATCCGGAGAATTTCCCTCTCGGACACTTCCGGAAAATAGGCGTCCATGAAACCGGCCAGTTCTTTTTCGTCGGAGGATTTTCTTGGCGCAGGGGCATCTGATTCCATCAGGACGGCCCGGTAGTCGGACATCTTCGTCCGGCTGCCGATAAAAGCATAGATGGCCACCCCGATTCCCGCCAGGACGATGAGCCAGATAAGGCCGAAGAGCGGATCGAGAATCGGCTTCCACCACCACCAGTTTGCAAAATCCCAGTCACCCAATCCCATCAGGGGCCGCTCCGCTCCCCCGGCCGCTGAAGCCGGCGCTGAAAAAGATCAAGCATTTTCGCCCACGCCCGCTCGGCCGCTTCCCTCACGTAGACGGGCCGCTCGGGAAAGCAGAACCCATGGTGGGTGCCCGCATACTGATCGCACCGGTAGCTGACCCCACGCGCATCGAATGCGGCTTTCATGTCGGGAATCACATTGCCGGGCACCCACTCGTCCACCTCGGCAAAGGCCATGTAGAGTTCTCCCTTGATTCGCGGCGCGAGCAGGTGCGGCGAGTCGGGCTTGTCCGTGACGACATCCACGCCGTAGAACGAGGCGCCGGCCGCCATTCCCTCGGGGTAGGTCCCGGCCGCCGAGACCACGAACTGCCCGCCCATACAGTAGCCGGCACATCCCCATGACCCTTCCCGAACGCGTGGATTCTCCTTGAAAAAAGAAAGCACCCCCTCCGTATCGCTCATGACGGTGGCGTTCGTGAGGCTGTGCCAGGCATCGAATATCTGCTTGCGCATCGTCTCGTCGCGATTCTTGAAATCAAAGCGGAGCGTTCCCAGCCGGTAGTACAGATCGGGGAGCAGGCAGTAGTAGCCCTCCCCCGCGATCCGGCGGGCGAAGCCGCGGAGTTCATCCCGGATCCCGGGCGCATCCATGTAGATCATCACCGCCGGGTAGGCGCCCTCCCCGCCGGGGCACACGCCGAAGGTAGGAAGCACCCCGTCGCGGGTGGAAATATTGACACTTTCCTCGAACATGGATTCCTCCTCTCGACCGCTCAGGCAAGGCCAGAAGTATCTTGGGCCGAAGCTCGGGTGCCGAAACCCATTTGTAACATTTTTCGCGAGCCCGAGGGACGCCAGAGGCCCCCCGGCACACCCTCGAAACGCGGGAGAGACAGGCTGTAAATAACTGAAAATATTCCGCTTGTGGGCCACATTGCCATCCGAGAGCACCTCTGATAGAAATGATACTCTTCGAATTCGAATTCCTTCTTTACTTTTCCGCGCTCTTGCCTGGCCGGGGAGAGGTCTTTTTTTGATGGCAAAAGTATTTGAGCCAGATGAGGAATTTTCCCCGGAAGAAAACCGCTCCAGAGAATCGCAGGGAAAAATAAGAGATATGGGGACCTCTAAAAACCGCCTGATTTCCCCCCGATTT
>JAQBZT010000081.1 GCA_027622355.1 bacterium
CTCGAGGCGCTCGCCGTAGTCCACGAATCCGCCCGGAAGCGCCCACCCCGGCGGGGGGTTTTTCCGCTCAATCAGGACGACCCCGCCCCCCTCCATCTCGATGATGAGGTCAACGGTCAGGCAGGGATGCCGGAATTCGGCCATTCTCTCCTCTTTCTAAACTACGGGCCACTACGGACACTTGCGGGAGCGCGATGCCCCTCACTATAATGCCGCCCGATTGGAGGATTTCCTGCCTTCTGCATTCAGCGTGTGAAAACGGAGACCAAGCGATTCTTTCGCCAGGGCCGTAGTGTCCCGGAATTGACCGCCCCCGTCCATTCCTTCTTGCGTCCGGTGGGGATCCGATGAGCCAGAAAACTTCCGCCACCATCCTGAAGGGAAAGCCCGTCGCCGCCGAGGTGATGGAGGAGTTGCGGGCGACCATCGAGGACGGCACCCGGCGCATCGGCCGCCCGCCCGGGCTCGCGGTGATCCTCGTGGGGGAGAATCCCGCCTCCCAGATCTATGTCCGGAACAAGGAGCGGGCCGCCGAAAATCTCGGCATCCGGACCTACGATTACCGGCTTCCGGCCGACACCACACAGGAACACGTTCTCGGCCTCATCACCCGGCTGAACACCGACCCGGCCGTTCACGGCATCCTGATCCAGCTGCCGCTTCCCTCCCACCTGCACGAGGAGGAGCTGCTCCACGCCGTCAATCCGGAAAAAGATGTCGACGTTTTTCATCCCGACAACTTCGGCAAGCTCGCCCTCAACGTGGGAAACCTGCGCCCCTGCACCCCGGCCGGGGTGATCGAACTCTTGAAGCGGAACGGCGTCGAGATGGACGGCAAGAACGTGGCCATCGTCGGGGCGAGCAAGATCGTCGGCCTGCCGCTCTCGCTCCTGTTCTTGTACGAGGGCGCGACCGTCAGCCTCTGCCACGTCAAGACGCGCGATGTCACCGCCCTCACGAAGCAGGCGGACATCGTCGTGGCCGCCCTCGGGGTGCCCCGCTTCCTGAAGCGGGACATGGTGCGCGAGGGCGCGGTGGTGGTGGACGTGGGGATCAACCGCCTCGAGGACGGCAAGCTCGTCGGGGATTGCGACTTCGAGGGGTTGCAGGACTGGGTTTCAGCCATCACGCCGGTGCCGGGCGGAGTGGGGCCGATGACGGTGGCGATGTTGATGGTGAACACGGTGCGGGCCTACCGCGTTCAGGTGTTGGGCGAGTTGCCCAGCCAGCATCTGAGGATGCTCGAGTGAGCGTCGACCTCCTGGGCGAGAGCGCGGCAGCGCCCCCCGGTCCCCCCATTCTGACCGTCTCCCAGCTCAACTCCCGCGTCAAAGCGCTCCTCGAAGAGAAAATCCGAGAGGTGCTCGTCGAAGGCGAGATCAGCTCCTGGCGCACCTACCCCTCCGGCCACGCCTACTTCGATCTCAAGGATGCCGCATCGAGGGTGGGGGCGGTCATGTTCTCGGGCCGCAGACGCTTTCTGCGCTTTGCGCCCGAGGACGGCATGCGGGTCATGGTGCGCGCACACGTGACGCTCTACGAGCGCGACGGGCGCTTTCAGCTCTCGGTGCTTTCCATCGAGCCGCTGGGCGAGGGCGCGCTCGAGATCGCCTTCCGCCAGCTTCTCGAGAAGCTCGAGGGGGAGGGCATCTTCGCTCCCGGGCGGAAGCAGCCCCTCCCCGAGCGGCCCCGCCGCGTGGCCCTTGTCACGAGCCGCGAGGGCGCCGCCCTTCGGGACATGCTGCGCGTTTTTAGGGACCGCGCGCCCATTGTGGAGCTCATCGTCCTCCACACCCGCGTGCAGGGCGAGGGCGCGGCCGCCTCGATCGCGGCGGCTCTCCGGCGGGCGGATGCGGGCCTCGCCGCGCTCGGCAAGCCGGCGGATTTGATCATCTGCGGCCGCGGCGGCGGAAGCCGGGAAGACCTCTGGGCGTTCAACGAGGAAGAAGCGGTCCGGGCCATCGCCGCCTGCCGCGTGCCGGTGCTCTCGGCGGTGGGCCATGAGATCGACACCTCGCTCTGCGATCTGGCGGCGGATGAGGCGGCCGCCACCCCGACCGCTGCCGCCGAGCGCGCCACCCGCGGCTGGCAGGCGCTCTCACGCGACTTGAACCGTCTGCCGGGTATCTTGGAAAATCTGGCCAGGGCCCATGTGGGCGATGGGGTGGATGCGGTCCGCGCCATTCTGGAGGATCGGATATTCCGCCGGCCCGGCGATCTGATCGACGCACTGGGGCAGCGCCTCGACGGCGACATCGAGCGCCTGGCCCGTGCGCTGCGCTATCTATCGGAGCGGCAGGGTGTTCGCCTCGCGGCGCTCGCGCCGCGGCTGGCGGCCGCCTCCCCGCGCAGCGCGCTCCGGCAGGGTGCGCTGCGGATCCGCAAGGTGATGCGGCGGCTCTCGGGGGCGGCGGCGCGAAACACCACCCGGCGGGAAGCCGATCTGCGTGCGGTAGTCGGAAGGCTCGAGGCCGTCTCGCCGCTGGCGGTACTGGCGAGAGGGTACTCCCTGGCGTACCGGGAACCGGACGGGGCGCTGTTGCGCGGTGCTTCCGCCGTGAAGAAGGGCGGCCAGGTTCGCATCCGTTTGTCGCGGGGCGGCCTGATGTGCCGGGTGGAAGAAGTGATAAAAAGTGAGGAAATGTGATGACGGCAACGAGGAAAAAGAAAACGGACGGAGGCGGCGCGCCCGAAAGTTTCGAGGAGGCGCTCGCGCGGCTCGAGGAGATTGTCGAGGAGCTCGAAGGAGGCGAGCCCGCGCTGGATCGGGCAGTGGCGCTCTACGAGCAGGGGGTGGGCCTCTTCAAGTACTGCCGCGAGCAGCTCGATCGGGCCCACAAGCGGGTGGAGGAGCTTGCGGGCGAGGCCGAGGGGATGCTTTCGCTCGAACCGTTCGAAGAGAAAGACGAGGAAGAGGACGAAGATTAACCGGAGCGGGTGGGCGTGGCGCAAAACGCGGAAAATTTCGATGCGGCCGAATATCTGGCCAAGTGGGCCGAACGGACCGAGCGGGCGCTGGAGCGGTTCGTCCCGGAGAAGTGCGCATCGTCCGCCGGGATCTACGAGATCATGCGCTACAGCCTCTTCGCGGGAGGCAAGCGGCTGCGCCCCGTTTTGTGCGTCGCCGGATGCGAGGCGGTGGGAGGCGACCCGGAAGTGGTGCTGCCCGCCGCCTGTGCGCTCGAGTGCATCCATACCTACTCCCTGATGCACGATGATCTCCCCGCGATGGACGATGACGATCTGCGCCGCGGGATTCCGACCAGCCACAAGGTTTACGGCGAGGCGGGCGCGATACTCGGCGGCGACGGGCTCCTGACGATGGCGTTCACCTGCATGGCCGATGCGGGGATGGCCCGCGCGGTGGGGGCCGATCGGGTGCTCCGGGCGGCGGGCCTCATCGCGGATGCCGCCGGGGCGAGCGGTATGGTGGGCGGCCAGCTGCTCGATCTGCGCGCGGATGGTCAAACGCCCGCCCCGGCTGAGATGGAGGAGATTCACCGGCGAAAGACCGGCGCCCTCATCCGCGCGGCGGTGTGCGCCGGGGGGCTGCTCGGGGGGGCGGACGATGCCCAGCTCGAGGCGCTGGGCCGCTACGGCGCCAAGGCGGGCCTCGCCTTCCAGATTGTGGACGATATCCTCGATGTCGAGGGGGACGCCGGGGCGATGGGAAAGCCCACCGGCTCGGATGCCGCCCAGAATAAGGCCACCTACCCGGCTCTTTACGGCATCGAGTCCTCGCGCGAAATGGCCCGCCGGGCGGAGGAGGAGGCCCAGGAGGCCCTTTCGCTCTTTTCGGGGGCGGCGGCGGCGCTGGCCGCCCTCGCCCGTTTCATCGTATTGCGGCGGCACTAATCTTCATCTAAAGTAAAATCAGTGAAATTTTGGAGGCGAGGGAGAGGGCATCTCTCGCTTTTCATGCGCCATAAGAGGATGCCGCGGCCTTCGCGCGGGCAATTCGATGGCCGTGGACTGAGATTGAACTCTGATGGGTGAACTTCTACAGCGAATCGAGAGTCCGGCCGACCTGCGGGCGCTGGCCGACGATGACCTGCCGCAGGTCGTCGCCGAGTTGCGCGATCTGATTATCCAGGTCACCTCCCAGACAGGCGGCCACCTGGGGGCCTCCCTCGGCGCCGCCGAGCTGGTCACCGCGCTCCACTACGTCTACGACACCCCCCGGGACAAGCTCATCTGGGATGTGGGCCACCAGGCGTATGCCCACAAAATCCTGACCGGAAGGCGCGATCGGTTCCCTACCCTTCGCCAGTGGGGCGGCATCGCCGGCTTCCCCGATCGGCGCGAGAGCGAATACGATCATCTCAACGTGGCGCACGGGGGCACTTCCATCTCCGCCGCGCTCGGCATGGCGACGGCCCGCGACATGCAGGGCAAAGATTTCCACGTCGTGGCCGTCATCGGCGACGGGAGTCTCACCGCGGGGATGGCGATGGAGGGGCTCAACAACGCGGGCGCCTCAAACCGTAATTTCACCGTCATCCTCAACGACAACAAGATGGGCATATCCGCGAACGTGGGGGCCATGTGCTCCTACCTGGCGCGGATCATGACCGGCGAGTGGGCCAACCGCGCCCGCCGGGTGCGCGATGAGGTGCAGAAAATCATGAGCCACGTTCCGTTGGTGGGCGAACCGGCGGTGCAGCTCATGGAGCGGGTCGAGGACTCCCTGAAAAACATCTTCGTGCCGGGCATTCTTTTCGAGGAGCTGGGCTTCCGCTACATCGGGCCGGTGGATGGCCACCGGCTCGATTTGCTGATTCCCACTCTCCAGAACGTCCGGAAACTGAAGGGCCCCAATCTCGTCCACGTGGTCACGAAGAAAGGCTACGGCTATCCCTACAGCGAAGCCGAGCCCATCGTCTACCACGGGGTGACCAAGTTCGATCCGGAAACGGGAAAATTCGCCAAAAAGGCCGAAGGGCCGCCCAGCTACTCGAAGGTGTTCGCCCAGGCCATGGCCAAGCTCAGCCGGCGCGACGAAAAGATCGTCGCAGTGACGGCGGCGATGCTCGAGGGGACGGCGCTGGTGGGCTACCAGGAGGAGTTTCCCGATCGGTGCTTTGATGTGGGAATGGCCGAGCAGCACGCGGTCACTTTTTCGGCGGGGCTTGCGCTCGAGGGCATGAAGCCTGTCGCGGCGATCTACAGCACCTTTTTGCAGCGTGCCTTCGATCAGATCATCCACGATGTGTGCCTGACGAATGTGCCGGTGACCTTCGCCCTCGATCGGGGCGGCCTGGTGGGGGACGATGGGCCGACCCACCAAGGCGCCTTCGACATCGCGTACCTGCGCTGTCTCCCCAACATGGTCGTCATGGCCTCGAAGGACGAGAACGAGCTGCAGCGCATGCTGCTGACCGCGATCGAGCATCCGGGGCCGGCCGCCGTCCGCTTCCCCCGCGGGGTGGGTGAGGGCGTGCCGATGGACGAGGAGATTACGCCGCTTCCTTTGGGAAAGGCCGAACTCTTGCGCGATGGGGAGGATGTCGCCCTCATCGCCCTGGGCCCGATGGTGCGCCTGGCGATGGAGTCGGCCGATCAGCTGGCCGAGCTTCGCGTCCGCGCCGCCGTGCTGAACCTGCGCTTCGTGAAGCCGATCGACGAGGAGGCGATCCTCTCCCTCGCCCGCAAGTGCCGCCACATCGTGACGGTGGAGGAGGGCTGCCGCACCGGGGGCATGGGCTCCGCCGTCCTCGAGGTGCTGCTCGATCACGGAGTGCGCGATGTCCGCGTCACCCGGCTCGGGATTCCCGACCGGTTCATCGAACACGGCGCGCACGCCCTCCAGCGCGAGGAAAGCCATCTCACGCAGGGCGACATCACCCAGGCGGCGCGCGACCTTCTGGAAGGCGCCGGAGAGGAGTTCTCCTCTCTGACCGGAGATGGCGAAAAGCCAGCGTCTCGATAAACTCCTCGTTGAGCGGAATCTGGCGCCCAGCCGGGAGCGCGCCCAGCGGCTCATTCTCGCGGGCCGGGTGAGCGTGAACGGCCAGCCGGCCACCAAGGCGGGGGTCTCCTATCCCACCGATGCACCCATCGAAGTTCTCGAAGATCTCTGTCCCTATGTCAGCCGGGGCGGCCTGAAACTGGCGGCCGCCCTCAATGCCTTCGGGGTTTCGCCCGAGGGCCGGTTTTGTCTCGATGCGGGTGCCTCGACCGGGGGTTTCACGGATGTGCTTTTGCGGCGGGGCGCCCGCCGGGTGGTTTGCGTGGATGTGGGCAAGGGAATTCTCGACTGGTCGCTCCGCGGGGATGCGCGGGTTCTCGTGATGGAAGAAACCAACGCGCGGCACCTGACGGCCCAGATGGTGGCGGCCGCCTCGGGCGGGGAGTGGCCGGATCTCGCGGTGGCGGATCTCTCTTTCATCTCCCTCAGAAAGGTGCTTCCGGCCGTGCGGGAGGTGTTGATCCCGCCCGGGGAGATGATTGTCCTGATCAAGCCGCAATTCGAGGTGGGAAAGGGAAAGGTCGGGAAGGGGGGTATCGTGCGCGATGCCGCCCTTCACGATGAGGTTTTGCGGGAGTTTTGGGACTGGGCCGCGTCGGCGGGTTATGGCCCGAGGGGGGCGCTGGCGAGCCCCCTCCGGGGGGCGAAGGGAAACCGCGAGTTTTTTCTCCACCTGCGGCCGGGGGATGCGCCCGGCGAGCGGGATGCGGCCATCGGCGGGGCGCTGGCGGAGGTGGAGGAGATCACCTCGCCGTAACCGTGCCGTCCCGGTAGATAGGAACCACTTCCGTCCAGTCTTGTCTGGCGCAATAGGCGATGTCCTCGCCCAGCCCGAGCGAGGCCAGGTGCTTTCCCCACCAGCTCTCCCGGAGCATGCGGCCCAGATCTTCCTCCGCGCTTTTCGCCGTCCCGAGAGCCGCCCGGGCGGTGTCGGAAAGCTCGATATGCCCCTCTCCGAGATGGTAGATCACTTTCTGGAGAAGAAGACCCGCCGCGACGGTGTCCTCTTCGCAGTATCCGCCGTTTCTTCCCGAGCAGGCGAGGAGGAGAGTGGTGGAGGGGTCTTCCTTCAGGATTTCCGAAGCCCGGTGCGCCGCGGCCGAAAGATTGGCGAAGGCCGCGATGAGAATGTGGCCGCAATCGCCCGCGGCGGTCAGCGTCTTCGTTCCGTTGCTGGTCGAGAGGAGGAGGTCGCGCCCCGCGATGACGGGCCGGGTGCACTCCCGGGGGGAGTTGCCGGTATCGAAGCCGGGGATGGGGTGCGAGTCCTGCTCTCCGCCGAGGAGGAAAAATTCTTTTCCCCGCTGGCTGCGGCGCCTGCGGGCGGCCTCGAGCGCTTTTTCGGGCGAGGAGAAGGGGAGGACGCGGCTGCAGCCGTGCTCCAGCGCGGAAACGATGGTGGTGGTAGCCCGCAGGACGTCAATGACGACACATGCGATCTGCGGCGGGCGGGCTTTCCGGGCGCGCTCCGCGTCCGTGAGACGGAGGGGAACCTCCAGATGGCTGAAAGCGACGTCGCACCACCACATATTCGTTCCCTTCTTATCTGAAGGCGCGCCGGATGGCTGCCCCGAGTTCCCGCGGGGCAAAGGGCTTCATGACGATTTCCCGGATGTTCGGGAGTTCCTCGTTGGCGATTTGATCGAGGGAGCTGAACCCGGTTGTGAGGATGACGGGAAAATCTGGCCGCATGTGCGCGATCTCCGCCGCGAGGCGTGAGCCCGTCATGCGGGGCATGGTTTCGTCCGTGACGAGAAGATCGAACGACTCCGGCGCCGCGCGGAACGCCTCGAGCGCATCGGCGCCGTTGTGTTTCACGGAAACGCGGTAGCCCAGGTTTTCGAGCATGCGCTTGGCCACGCCGGCCACCTCTTCTTCGTCCTCAACGAGCAGGATGCGCTCGCTGCCCGCGGGCGCGATCTCGCTGTGGGGCTTGGAGGCGGGCGCCTCTTCATGGGAAAGCGGGAAGTAGACGTTGAAAGTGCTTCCCTTTCCGGGTTCGCTGTACACGGTGATCTCGCCGCCATGGCTCATGACGATGCCGTGGACGACGGAAAGGCCGAGCCCCGTTCCCTCTCCCACTTCCTTGGTGGTGAAAAACGGCTCGAAAAGCCGGTCGATGGTTTTTTGGCCCATGCCGTGCCCGGTGTCGGATACCGTCAGCCGCACATAGTTTCCCTCGCGCAGATTCGCGTATTGCTGGGCGGCCGCGGCGGTAGCCTCGAACGGTTCCAGGTGCACTTCGAGCCGGCCGGCGTTTTCGCGCATCGCGTGTCCGGCGTTGACGGCGAGATTCATCACCACCTGGTGAATCTGCGTCGCGTCCGCATAGACCGTCCTGCAATTGCCGTTGATGTATTCATGGATCTCGACGGTGGAAGGCAGAGAGGCCCGAAGGAGGTTCAGCGCCTCGTGAACGATGTACTGAAGCGGGATGGAGCTGCGATCGGTGGCCGCCTGGCGGCTGAAGGTCAGGATTTGCTGGATCAGGTCGCGGGCCCGCTCCGCCGATTCGATCACCCGCCCGATGTCCTCGCGGGCCACGGGGTTGTCGGAAATCTCCTGCAGGGCGAGTTCGGCGTGGCCGAGGATGGAGGCCAGTATATTATTGAAATCATGGGCGATACCGCTGGAGAGCGTACCGATCGTCTCCAGGCGCTGGGCCTGGTGGAGCTGCGCCTCGAGACGCTCCCGCTGGGCTTCCATCTTTTTCTGTTCGCTCAGGTCGCGGATGAGGCCGGTGAAAATCGTGCGATCATCCAGGCGGACTTCGCTGACGGCGAGCGAAACCGGAAACTCGCTCCCGTCTTTCCGCAGCCCCGTCACCTCGCGGCCGGTGCCGATGATTTTTTTCTCGCCGGTATCGAGATAGGATTGAATGTACCCGTCATGGCCGTCTTTGAAGGGATTCGGCATCAATATGTTGACGCCCTGGCCGAGAACTTCGTCCGCCGTGTAGCCGAACATTTTTTCGGCGGATTTGTTGAGAGACAAGATGATTCCGGCTTCGTTGGTGGTGATGATTCCATCAACGGCCGAATCAATGATCGCGCGGAGGCGCCGCTCGCTGTTTTCGAGGTTTCGAAGGAGGGGGAAGCTGATGTGGCGGAAGAGAATCGCCCCCAGGAAAATCAGTATCAGGGCGATGCCTCCGGCCTGAAAGCCCGCGCGGATAAAGGGCTGGCGCACTTCGGAAAGATCAACCTTGACGACAACCCCCCAGCCCAGGCCTTTGACCGGCGCAAAGGCCGCCAGAACGTTTTCTCCCCGGTAGTCGGGACCGATGAGGGTGCCGGTTTTTCCCTCCAGCGCCCTCCGCATGGGTTCGGCCGTTTTCGCCTGAAAGGGGGTCTCATTGATTCCGGGAGCGGGAGAGGGCGAGTGGCGGAACCGCAGAAGAAAATTGATGTTTTCTCCACGCCGCCGGGCCAGCGTGAATTCACCGGTTCGGCTGAATCCCATGAAGTGGTTGTCAACGGCGGTCTGAACCCGCCGAAGAATGTCGATCACGGCGGTCTGGGAGAGCGTACCGCCCGCTGCGCGCATTCTGTCCTCAGCCATCGTTTCGAGGAGGCCGACGCGGCTCTGGGCGATTTCGATGAGGCGCCCGCGGGTTTCATGAAATGCGGTTCGATAGAGCACGAAAAGGGTGGAGCCCGTCACGCCGGCGATGGCGGCGGCCATGATGATCGCAAGGAGGATGAACCTTCGCTTTTCGTGCAATTTCTTCTCCCGGGGAAAGGCCATGGCCTGGGCTGGCAGCGGGATGATGCTCCGGAAAATACTATCGTATTTGCGGGTGCGGGCACCAACGTTTCGGGCGTTCCGTGCCCGCAGCCGCGGTTTCGGGTTTTCCGGGATGGGCAGGCAGGCGGGCCCTGCCCCGGAAAGCGGATGCCGCGTGAAAGTGCGCAAAAAAAATTCGCATGAAGGCCTCCGCCCGGCAAAGCCTCCGGGAAAACCCGGTGCAACGCCGTCTTGACAGGTTTCGCTGCCGAAAGGATGATTTGCATGTAACGATACAGGCGATGGAAGGAGATATCTTTGGCAAAAAAGGAAAAGAAAAGTGCCGCCGGCAAGAAGCATTTCGCCGAGGATGTCGCCCGCGCGCGGGCGACGGCGGCGGGGCTC
>JAQBZT010000082.1 GCA_027622355.1 bacterium
GAACGCGGCCTGGACCTTGGTGTCGATGGCCGGATACTCGGCCCCATAGCGCAGGGCGACATCCCAAGCGTCTCCCTGCGCATGGCTGGTCGAAAATTGGAGCCCCCAGAGTTTCGGGCTGTCGTAGCGGGCACGATCCCGCCGGCTCAAGCCGTCAAAATCATCGTACACCTGCTTGATGGTGGCCACCTTGGCCTTGGTCACGCGGTCGCGGAAACTGATTCCGCCCGCCATATCCTGGATCGCGGAATAGTTGATGACGCTGGTGCCGGAGAGATCGGACTGAGAAGTGCCGTTCGAGGCGGTATCGCCCTGTCCAAGCCATAACCGCCCGAACATCTTGTGATCAAGATAGACCGTCGCATGACGCTCAGTGAAATTGTTCGGGCCCGCTTCACCCGTCTGGTCAATCTCAACGCTCGCGCTGGAGTTAGATTCGAACTGCACCTCGAAGAGCCCCCCCGCCGAGAGATTCTTGTCCAGCTGCGCCTTGCCGACAAAGCGGACACGCGTGGAGGAGTTGTCGTTATCCACGTGAAAGAGTTCCGCCTCCGTCCCATCGTCAACATACAATCCGCCCCGGTTTATCTGGCCCGAGATTTCAAGCTTTACCTTGTCGTTTCCAGAGTGGACCGTTTTTGAGGGTGTGGAAGAAGACGCGGGAGTCGCTTTTTGCGGAGCTGAAAGTGGGGAGGAGGCATTCCCGCTGGACGAGCTTCTTTCCTTGCCCCGGACAAGCCGCATTAATTCTTCCACACTCTTTGATAATTTTTCCACTTTTTCAGACAATCGTTTGTTTTCCACCTTCAGCTGTTCCAGTTCATTTGCTTCTGCGCCCTGGTAGGGATACAGCACGAGTCCCAGGAGTAGGCCAGCCAGCCCGACGTATTTTCGCATGTTCTTTTTTTTTCTCCTATTTTCTTTCGGGTTGTGAGGGATGACGCATCTCCCGTCCGGAGCGTGCGTCTCGGTCCGCCTTTTCCCATAGCTGGCTGGCCTCGTCGAAGGTTTGTGCTGACGTGGGATAGGCGGTGAGCGACAAGTTATTTTTTCAGAATCAATTTCCCGTTCCGCGTTTTTTCCAATAAATATTCCTCGCCCTCGTGCCGGATGACGGCGGCAGGGGAGCCGGCCAGAAGCTCGCTGGCTTCCAGGACCGGCTTCCCCTGCCAGGAGAAGCCGACCGAAAGGAGGGCGACGGATACCTTGGTTTCGTTTTTCACCTCTATGATCTCCTGCCGTGGATAGGCAAAATCTGGGGGTGCGTCATCCGGGAAGTATTCGGCGGCGCATCCTTCCCCGCGAGCGCATCGTCACAGTTGAAAGAACAGCTCGGGCAGGTATCCTCTCCCTCGCACGCGCGCCGGAAGGCCTGGAAGGCTTCGAGCGCCTTGAAATTTTTCTGGTCTTCGAAAAAACGGAGGAGATCCAGAATGCGGTCCATCGTGTTGCCGCTCACGTAGTGTTCCATCAGGCAGGCGTCAACGAGGGCCTGCTTCCCGTCCACGCCGAGGATGTCGGAGAGAAACTGGATCAGGATGGCGAATTTTCCCGAAACCCCGCGGGCCTGGCGCTCGCCCGCTTCGGTGAGGAGAACGTTTTCGTACACGCGGTGTTGCACCATGCCGCTTGCGTGGAGCGTCTTGAGGGCTGCGGAAACGGCGGGTTTGGCGACGCCGAGCTGTTGGGCGATGTCGGTCACGCGCGCATATCCTTTCTCCTCGATCAGCTCATAGATTGCCCGGAGGTAATGCTCCAGGCTCGGGGAAAGGGACGGCTCGGGTTTGCGGGTCTTTTGCGGCGTCATGGCCAAGCTCCTTCTCGTTGCCCTCAGGTCCGTACGATGAGGCGGGGCAAAACTTTATTTGGCGAGATTAACAAAGTTAACTTAAATTAACAATACTTTTTTGCGTTTTTTTACTGGAAATTTATCTATCCATAAATTTGTATGTTAATCAGATGGTTATGATGATTATTTCGTATCGAACTTGAAGTTCTTGGAAGGGGAGACGCGCTTATCATCCACGATTTTTGTTGTCGGTCTCCAGGATTTCGCTTCAAACCGGGGGGGGTGGCGGAGCGAGCCCGATGGAAGGCCCTGGGTTTTGACCAGATGGGCGATGAAGGGGCCGATCACGGTGGTGCTCTCGAGGCGGATGGGAACGTGCAGCGGATCGGTGGTGACCCAGATCCAGACCCGGCCCCGGCGCCGGAAGAAGCTGTCGCCCTTCAGCTCCGGCTCAACCAGGTAGGTGTCCATCGGCCCCCAGAGGGATTCCAGCTTCTCCTGCCGGACAACCCGGACGCGGACCCGCCAGTTCCGCTTGCTGTCGAAAACGGGGATCTCGAAATTCTGACCGGGCTTCAGGCCCCGGGCGCGCACCTTGTAGAAGGCGCTGAGAGCGTCCTGCACATCTCCCGGCGTCTCATAGTGCCGTGGCGGGCGCCCCGCGCGGACGTAGGTGGCTTTCTTCCCATCGAACGTATACCACTTTTGGCTTTGATATTGACCCTGATGCTGGCGAAGCTCCAGCCGGTAGCTTGAGAGGCGCTTGGCGTCCACATAGCTCTCCGCCGAATCCCGCACGCGGAACACCCGATCGAGCCAGCCGATGGTGTGGGTTGTTGCCCGGTACCGCAGGACTTTTTTGTGATTCCAGAGAAAGGGCCCTTCGACCGAGAGGAGGGTTTGGGCCACCGACATCCGTCCCCAGCGAAGCTCGAAGGTGAGGACCTCGCCCCCGCGAAAGTGCGCGGGAGGGGAGTTGGCGGGAGCTACCGCGCCCACGGCGTGGGCGGCCAGCCCGATCGTCAGCCCGGCCGCGCAAAACGCGCCCTGGGCCCACGTCCATCCCCGCCGTCGAAGACTCAAGAGGTGCTCTCCATGAAGGGCTGGATTGCGCCCCGCACGCCCGCCCAGCCGCCCAGGGCGCCCGTCTTCACCTGCGCGGCCCGGTGGGCGGCCTCGAACGCCTGACTTTCCCACGCCGCCCGCGCAGGGGTCATCAAGAGTTCGCCGGCCCGGACAAGGCCGCCGGTCAGGACGATGCACTCGGGATTCAAGAGATTCATGATGCTGGCCAATCCCACGCCCAGCATGCGGCCCGCCCGCTCCCATAGAGCCCGGGCCTGCGCGTCGCCCGATTGGGCGAGTTCCGCCAATCCTTCGGGGGTGCGGGGCGTGAGTTTCGCGATCGGACTTCCGGGCGATGTGCGGGCCAGCTCCTCGGCGTCCCGGAGAAGCGCCCAGCCGGATACGCAGGCCTCCAGACATCCGCGCGCGCCGCAGTGACACGCCGGACCCTCCGCCTGAACGCACATGTGACCAATCTCGCCGGCGATTCGCGCCGCGCCCTCCCAGAGCTTTCCGCCGAGAACGATGCCGCCGCCGATGCCCGTCCCCAGGGTGAGGAGAACCATGCTTCCGGTGCCGGCTCCCGCGCCCGCGTGGTACTCCCCCAGCGCGGCCGCGTTGGCATCGTTCATCATCGCCGCGGGTACGCCGGGAAAGTGCTCGCGCAGAGCATTCAGCAAGGGAAAGTTCGTCAGCTGCGGGATGTTGGGCGATTCAATGACACGGCCGGAGGTCAGATCGAGAACGCCTGCGACGCCGATGCCCAGGCCCGCCGGCGCATCGCCGCCCAGAAGTTCTTCCGCGCACCGGGCCAGAGCGTCCACCATGGAGCCGGCGCCCGGGCGGCCGGCGGTGTCCATCTGCGCTTCCGCCTCCCGGTCGCCCGCGGCCGTGAAGCGGGCGATCTTGGCGTAGGTGCCTCCCAGATCGATCCCCAGGAGTGGGCCATCCCCGGCCATCTCAGATGACCTCCGTCAGGATGACCCTTCCTCTGCTGACGTCGGCGCCGAAGGGATAGCCTGCGCACATGACGGCGTAGTGACCCTCGGCGGCGAGTTCTTCCTCCAGCAGCCGCGCCCGGACATGCTCGAGAATTTTCTCCGGGGGAAGGCGGTGTGCGAGCTTCCAGGGGATAACGCCCCAGGAGAGGTTGAGGCGGCGCACAGCCTGGTCGGAGGTGCTGAGCGCCAACACGAGTTGCTCGGGGCGGTGGCGAACGATGCGCCGGGGGGTATCGCCCGAGTCGGTGGGCGCGATGATCACAGCGGCGTCAAGCTGATCGGCGAGAAGTACCGCCGAGTGGGCGATGGATCGGCCCAGGTCATGGCTCTCCAGCCTGGGTCTTCTCAGGCGAACCTGGCTGGTCTCGAAAATGGACTCTTCGGCCACATGGGCGATCCGCGCCATCATCCGGGTAACCGCATCGGGGTGCTCCCCGACCGCGGTTTCCTCGCTCAGCATGACAGCGTCGGTTCCGTCGAGTATGGCGTTCGCCACATCGCCCGCCTCGGCCCGCGTCGGGCGCGCCGCCGTGACCATGGAGAGAAGCATCTCGGTGGCGGTGATGACCGGTTTTCCCTGCTGGTTCGAGTAGGCGATGATCTGTTTTTGAACGCGGGGGACGTTCTCGAGCGGAATCTCGATTCCCAAATCCCCGCGTGCCACCATCACGCCGTCGGCGGCATCGATGATCTCCTCCAGGTTCTTGACCGCCTCGCGCATCTCCATTTTCGCGATGATGGGCGTCTGGCCCTTGCGGGCGCGGATTTCATTTTGGCAATAGACGATGTCGGCGGCGGAGCGGACGAAGGAAAAGCCGAAAAAATCGACATTCTCCTTCACGCCGAAGGCGATGTCTTTCAGATCCTTCTGGGTCAGCGGCGGGATATCGAGCACGGAGTCCGGCATGTTCACCCCGGCGCGGTCCTTCAGCGGCCCGCCGGCGATCACCCGGCAGGTCACCTCCTCGTGGCCCGGCTCAATGACCTCCATCTGCAGCTTCCCGTCCCAGATCATCACCCGGTGTCCCTTTAGGAGGGCGGGGAGCAGATCGGGCCGGTTGACGGAAAGTTGCTTGTCGGTTCCGACGATGCTGCGGTTGACCAGCCTCACGAGGCCGCCCTCGCGCAGGGCCGCGCCCTTCTGCACGGTTTCGAGGCGGAATTTGGGGCCGGCCAGATCGGCCAAAATGGCGATGGGCGCATTTTCCTCGGCGGACACCTTGCGAATGCGGTGGATCGTTGCCCGGTGTTCGGCGTGGGTGCCGTGGGAGAAATTGATGCGCGCAACGTTCATTCCGGCGCGAATCATGGCGCGCAGCATGGAGGTGCGCCGGCTGGCAGGGCCCAGGGTACATACGATTTTGGTGCGGCGCATGATTTTTTCCTTGAAAGTCGGATGTCAACGTCTCTTGGTGGTCCGGCCCTTGTATTATACCTCTTTCAGAGACTTATAGGGAGGCGAGGAAAAACGGCGGCGCTTCAGCGAACAAGAAGGACGGCCATGTCCATCACGTTGGTCCCGGTCGGCCCGGTCGTGATGAGGCTCTCCGTTTGTTGAAACAACCCATGGCTGTCGTTATTCGCGAGAAACGCCGAGGGCGCCAGACGGCGGGCGATCGCCCGTGGGATCGTGTCCCCGTCCACAAAAGCGCCCGCCGCGGGTGTGGGGCCGTCCCGGCCGTCGGTTCCGGCGGCGAGGAGGCAGACTCCCGCCCGATCCTTCATCTCGAGGGCAAAGGAGAGTGCCAGTTCCTGGTTTCTTCCGCCGCGTCCACGGCCCTGCACGGTGACCGTGGTTTCTCCGCCGGCGAGGAGGCAGGCGGGACGGCGGAAAGGGCCTTTGCCGTCCTTCATCTCCCTGGCGATGGCGGCGAGGAAGCGGCCGGCCTCGCGCGCCTCCCCCTCGAGGGATCGGGTGAGAATCCGGGGGCGGTAGCCGAGCGAGCGGGCCTTTGCGGCGGCGGCCTGCAGGGCGTCTCCGTTGCGGGCGGCGCACACATGGTGGATGCGGGCGAGGGCGTGGTCGGAGGGAGAGGGCGTCTCGGGGATTTTTCCGGCACTGCCCGCCGAGATGCGCCGGCGGACGCGCGCGGGGATCTTCGTCCAGACGCGGAATTCCTTCATGTATTTTTGGGCGTCCGCGAAGGTGGAGGGATCGCCGCAAGCGGGTCCCGAGGCGATGGTGTCGGGGCGATCGCCCACCACGTCGGAGATGTAGAGCACGAGTCCCCGGGCGGGGGCGATGCGTTTTCCGAGTTGTCCCCCCTTGAGAGTGGACAGATGCTTGCGGACGCAGTTGAGCACATCGATCGGCGCGCCCGCCCGCAGGAGAAGCGCGGTTGTCTTTTTCTTGTCGGCGAGGGTGAGGCCCTCTGCCGGGGCCGTGAGGAGGGCCGAGCCCCCGCCCGAGAGCAGGAGGAGGAGGACATCCTCCGGCCCGGCTTCTTCCGTCCAGCGGGCGATCTCCCGGGCGGCGCGCACGCCCGCCGCGTCGGGGATCGGGTGTGCGGCCTCGCGTACTTCCACGCGGCGGCAGGGGAGCGCCCCACCCACCGGGACGACGATGAGGCCGCCCGCGATGCGGCGCCCCAGCACGTTCTCTGCGCCGCGCGCCATGAGCGGGGCCGCCTTTCCGGCGCCGATGAGGATGATCCGTCCCGCGGGGGAGAGGGGGATCCGCGCCTTGCCGCAGATCAGCCGCTCGGCGCGGGCGGTGCGCTCGATGCGGAGGACGGCTTCGACCGCCCGGGCGGGATGAACGGCATCAAGCCCGGCCCGGAAGATGGATTCCGCATGTTTTCGAAGCTGCGTTTTTCGCATTTGACCGCCCCGGCGGGTGTGCTGGGCCGGAGGTGTCCGGCACATCGCCTGGCAACTCGAACCAAGGTATTGTGGAGGATGCGCTCCGGGCGACATCCTAGTGGGGAGCGCGGCGGCGGGTCAATGGAACGCGTTTGTCGAATTGCGGGGAGAGGGCGTTTGGCATCTGTCGGGATTATTGCAAACCCCGAGTCGGGAAAAGACATCCGGCGGCTGGTCGGCCTGGCGAGTTCGTTCAGCAATCACGAGAAGGTGCTCATCCTGCGCCGGGTGCTCTCGGGCCTCGCCGCGGCCGGGGTGCGGGAGGTCGTCGCGTTCGGCGATGCCGGGGGGCTGGGCGCGGCGGCGCTGGAGGGCCTCAAGGAGGTGCGCGGCGGGGGCCGGGTGAAATCCCGCCTCCTCGATCTCCGCCCTTACGGCGAGGCCGAAGATTCCACCCGTGCGGCGGAGCGGCTGCGAGAGGAGGGCGCCACCTGCATCGTTGTCCTTGGCGGCGACGGCACCTGCCGGGCGGTGGCGAAAGGTTGCGGCAGGGTTCCCATCGTTCCCCTCTCGACGGGAACGAACAACGCCTTTCCCCGTACCTGGGAGGGAACCGTCGCCGGCCTCGGGGCAGGGCTCTTCACCTGCAGCCCGCGGCGCTACCGCGATGCGCTAGATGACTCGAAGCGGTTTCGGGTTCAGTTCGAGCGCGGGGCCGAGGAAATGGCGCTCATTGATGTGGCCCTTCTGCGCGGCGGCTACGCCGGGGCGCGGGCGATCTGGGAGCTGGATGGCCTCGAAGGGCTGGCGCTCACCCAGGGCCGTCCCGGGGGGCTGGGTCTTTCTTCGATCGGCGCGAGCCTCGATCCGGTGGGGCCCGAGGAGCCCTTTGGCCTCTGGATCGAGTTTGAGCGGGGCCGAAAAGGGAAAGGAAAACGCGTGATCTCGCCCATCGGACCGGGACAAGTGGCTCTGGCCCGGATTTCGCGCTCGGCCCGCGTCCATCCGGGAAAGCCGATTGAGGTGGAGATTCCGGGAAGCCGGGTGCTGGCCTTCGACGGCGAGCGGGAACATGTCCTGGAGGCCGGCGAGCGAATTTCCATCTCACTCGATTGGAAAGGTCCCCGCGTGCTGGACATTCAGCGGGTGCTTGCCCACGCCGCCCGCCGGGGACACCTGGAGCTGGCGTCCCGGAACGGGGTATTGCGAAAAAAGGCGAATCCTTGATGTGCCACGGACGGCCTCTTGACACCCGGCGCAACCCCCCCTACATTTATTTTTTCAGAGAATACAGTCGCCTAAAGTGCTGCGATAGGTATTCCGTGCAAATGATTGGTTTTTAAATTAATCCCATAATGGTATTGGCGGCTGTCCAGTGTCGGGGAAGATGAGGCCGATACGTGGGCATGCGTGGTTTCCGCCCCGGAGAGGGGAGAGGCGCGTCCAATCCGGCGCGGCGCGCAGCCCGATGAGGAGTCTGGAGGGATCAAGGTCGAGGGGCTGACGAAATTCTACGGGGCGATCCCCGGGGTGCAGGACATCTCCTTTGCGGTGGCGAAGGGTGAGGTCCTGGGTTTTCTGGGACCGAACGGGGCCGGAAAATCCACCACGATGCGCATCCTGACGGGTTTCATGCCGCCGACCTCGGGGACGGCGTCGGTGGCCGGCTTCAACGTGCAGCAAAATCCCGATGAGGTGCAGCGAAACATCGGGTATCTCCCCGAGAGCAACCCGCTCTATCCCGAAATGACGGTGTCGGCGTATCTGGATTTCGTCGCGTCGGTGAAAGGCCTCCGGGGAGCGGACAAGACCGCCGCCATCGGGCGCGTTGTCGAGAGTTGCGGTCTCGGTCAGGTCGCCCACCGCATCATCGGGCATCTCTCGAAGGGCTACCGCCAGCGGGTGGGGCTCGCCCAGGCGCTGGTGAGCGATCCGCCCGTCCTGATACTCGATGAGCCCACCTCCGGCCTCGACCCGGCGCAAATCGTGGAAATCCGAAATCTGGTGCGCACCCTCAAGGGAGAGCGCACGATCATCCTCAGTACCCACATCCTCCCCGAGGTGAGCATGGTCTGCGACCGGGTGGTGATCATCCACCACGGCCGGCTGGCCGCCGAGGGCAGCATCGACATGCTCCGGACCGACAAGAGCGGGGCAAAAGGGGTACGCATCTCCGCCCTTGGGGATGGGCCGGCCATCCGCCGCGCGCTGGAGGGTGTGGCCGGCGTCCGCACGGTCGAGGAGCGCGCCGCTTCGGGCGCCGAAGTGAGCTATTCCGTCCGGGTGGAAGGCGACAGGGAACTGCGCCCCGAGCTTGCGGCCGCGGCTTCGAGCGCGGGCGGGCGGCTGACCGAACTTGCCCGCGAGGAACAGACCCTCGAGGAGCTTTTCGTGCGCATCGTCAGCGGAGAGCGCACCGGACAGGAGGAGGGCATCCGTGCGTAACGCCTGGTCCATCTGCCGGCGTGAACTCGCCGCTTATTTTTTCTCGCCGATTGCCTATGTCCTCCTGGCTGCCTGGGCCTTCATCATGGGGATCTTCTTTTCGGGCGCATTCTTGAACTTTGCGTCGATCTCTGTGCAGTTGATGCGCAATCCCCGGGCCGCTGAGAGCCTGAACGCCACCGCGGGCGTTCTCGAGCCGGTCTTTTCCAGTGTGACCATCGTGCTGCTCTTCATCGTGCCGGTTTTGACGATGCGCCTGTTCAGCGAGGAAAAAAAACAGGGGACGATTGAGCTTCTTCTGACCTATCCGATACGGGACGGGCAGGTGCTGGCGGGCAAGTTCGTTTCCGCACTGCTGATTTATTTCGTCATGCTCGCGGTCACGCTGTTTTTCCCGGTGATTTTGTCCGCTTATGCGGAGGTGGACTGGGCGGTGGTGGGCGCGGGATACCTGGGGATGTTTCTGCTGGGCAGCGCCTTTCTGGCGGTGGGTCTTTTCATCAGCTCGCTCACTTCGAACCAGATCATCGCGGCCGCCCTGACCTTCATGCTCCTGCTCGTGAGCTTCATCATGGATTTTCTGTCGATTGCCGTGGGGCCGGTGACGGCCGAGGTGATCCGTCATATTTCGATCGGCGCGCACCTGCGGAATTCCATCCGCGGCCTCATCGATACGCGGGACATCGTCTATCTCTTGAACGTCACCATCCTTTTTCTCTTCCTTTCGATGCGCTCGCTCGAATACTACCGATGGAGGGGCTAGTCCGTTGAGAAGCCGCGAACTCTACCTCCTCGTCGCCGCCGCCGTATTCGTACTCATCGGCCTTCTGGGCTGGACGATGGCCGATTCCCTTGCGGGGCTCTCCTGGTGGGGATACACGGCGGGGGCGATCGGCCTTTTGTTTCTCGCATATGGTGTCTGGATGTCCCGCGTCGAGATTCGGGGCGGCATCCGCCTCCGCACGACCCGGACGGCGC
>JAQBZT010000083.1 GCA_027622355.1 bacterium
CTCGTAACTACGGGGGATCTCGGCTGGGGGGGGGCTCCGCGCTCCGCTTTCCACCTTCGGAAGAGGAAAAGGCCAGTGAACCGGCCCCGATTGGCGATCTACAGCCTGGGTTGCAAGCTCAACCAGGCCGAGGGCGAGGCGATGCTCCACAGCTGCGCCCTCGCCGGCTACGAGGTGGTCCCCTTCGAGGCGGAAGCCGACGTCTATGTCGTGAATACCTGCACGGTGACGCACGAGGCCGACCGGGAGGGGCGGCGCCTCGCCCGAAAGGCCCGCCGGCAGGGCCCGCGGGGGGCGAAAATCATCCTCGCAGGGTGCGCAGCGCAGGCCAATGCGGCGGAGATGCGGATTCCCGAGGCGGACCTCCTCCTGGGGAACGCCGAGAAGCTCCGTCTTTCCCTTGAGCTGGAAAAACCCATCCAGAATGAAGGCAGCCTGCCCGAGCTCCGCATTTCTCCTATCGAAGAGCACCTGAATATCGAGACGGTGACGCTGCCGCAGTTCGGGGGAAGGACGCGCGCCTACCTGAAGGTTCAAGATGGCTGCGATTTTTCCTGCACGTTTTGCGCCTCGACCATCGCCCGCGGCGTGAGCCGATCCCTCCCGCCAGAGGACTGCGCACATCAGGCCCGGCAGCTGGCCGAGGGAGGCCGCCTCGAGATCGTTTTGACCGGGGTGCACCTGGGCGCCTATGGCCGCGATCTCGCGCCGCGTTCGACGCTGAGCCGTTTGTTGAAGCGCCTCCTGGAGACAGCGGGGCTTCGCCGCCTCCGGCTTTCCTCGGTGGAGCCCGGCGAGATCACGCGCGAGCTCGTACGCATCTGCTCCGCGAACGCTTTCCACGAGAGGGCGGCCCGCTCACCCTATGTCTGCCGCCACTTCCACGTTCCCGTGCAAAGCGGCGATGACGGGGTACTCGAAGCGATGGGCCGCAACTATAGCGCGGCGTTCTGCGCAGGGCGTTTCGCGGAACTGGCGGAGCAGATCCCGGGCGTTTGCCTGGGGGGAGACTTTATTGCCGGATTCCCGGGGGAGAGCCCCGAGGCGTTTGCGAAAACGCTGGAGTGGGTGCGGGAGTCGCCCCTGGCCTATCTCCATGTGTTTCCCTATTCGCCCCGGCCGGGAACCGCGGCGGCGGAGATGGGCGATACCGTCCCGCCCGCCGAGATTCGCGAAAGGGTCAAAAAGCTGCAAGACCTCGGAAGGCGGAAATGGGCCGCATTCGTCGCGCGGCAGGAGGGGAGGGAGACGGAGGTGCTCTTCGAGGGCCGCCGGGTAGAGGGTGTGCTTTCGGGTCTGGCGGATAACTACGTTCGCGTTTTTCTGAAAGGACCGGAAGAATTCATCGGGCAGGCAATGCCGGTCCGCTTGTCCTCCATTCGGGGGAAGATGACGGGGGCGGTGGCCTCGCGCTCCGATGGATTTTGGGGGACTTTACTGGGATGAGCGATTCGCAGTCGCGGCCCGATCCCTTTGATGAGGGCGGGGCAGAGATCGAGGGAGATCAGGGGAATCGCCCGGCGATCACTCTCTTGACGGATTTCGGCCAGGACGAGCACTACGTCGCCGTCATGAAGGGGGTGATCCTGAGCGTCAACTCCCAGGTGCAGATCGTGGACCTGAGCCACAGAACTCGACCGTTCGATGTCGTGGGCGGTGCCATGATCCTGGGGAGTGCCTACCATTATTTTCCGAAGGGGACGATCCACGTGGCAGTTGTCGATCCGGGCGTGGGCAGCGACCGGCGGGGAATTTTGGTGGCCACGGAGAATTACTTTTTCGTGGGACCCGACAATGGAATTTTTTCCTATGTCTACGATGACCCCTCCTATCTGTGGACCCGCGATCTCGACACGGTCGAGTATTTCCTCACAAAGGTCAGTTCGACGTTCCACGGCAGGGACATCTTTGCCCCCGTTGCCGCTTATCTGTCCCTGGGGGAGGACCCGGAGAATTTCGGGCCGCTCGTCCAGAATCCGATCCGCCTCCACTGGACGCGGCCGCGGGTGGACTCGAAGGGGGTCATCCACGGTGAGGTGGCGTATGTGGACCAATTTGGTAATCTGATAACGAATATCGACACCACCGCCTTTTGGGAAGGGGCCGGCAACGCCGGTAACTACGAGGACAACCTCTTGCCGATTGTGGAGGTCGGCGGTGCGGTCATCGAGGGCTTAAGCGAGTTTTATCAATCGGCTGAAAATGATAACCTGGGAGCTCACTTTAACAGTTGGTCGCACCTTGAAGTGTTCGTTCCCCGCGGGAGCGCAACGGAAAAACTGAAAGTTGGCCGGGGGGAGAGCGTGCGCGTCCGATTTGAAATCAATATAAAAGACAGATGACAAAGACCCATGATCGGCGCGCACTTTCCGTGCGCCGGCCTTGTTTCCATGTCGCCAAAGGAGAGCCGGATGAGCAACGAACCCGTAAAGTTTACGGTGTACAGCGATTTCCTGTGACCCTGGTGTTTCAATTCGGCCGTGCGCCTGAAGAAGATTAAGGAAGAGTACGGGGACAAGGTGAACATCGAGTACCGCGTGTTTATGCTGCGGCCGGAGCCCGACCCCAACGCAGTGTTCAACGAGTACCGGAAGACCGGCTGGGCGAATGCGGGCTCCCAGCCCGAATCGGGCGATTTTCACAGCTGGGAGTCCGAGGAGAATTTTCCCAACTGGTCGCTTCCATCGGCCGAGGCGGGCCTTGCCGCCAGGGCCCAGGGACCCGAGGCGTGGGAGCGCTTTCACGAAAATATGTTTTCGGCGTTTTTCACCGAAAACCGGAATATTACCGACAAGGAAGTTTTGTGCGAGATGGCGGAAAGGTCGGGGCTTGACATGCTCCGCTTCCGCGACGATCTCGAAAGCGGCGTCCACCGCGAGCAGGCGTATCGCGAGTACATGGATGCGGTACAGAAGGGAGTTTCCGGCATCCCCTCAGTGCTCGTCAACGACGAAGCTCTTTTGGTCGGCGCCGTCGGGCGGGAGCAGTACAAATACGTGATCGACAGTATCCTGGAGACGGGGGATTTGCCGAAACCCCGCGCAGGCGGACTGCCGCAGGCGTAGCCGCGCGCCCAGAGAAGGACACTTCCCCTGGATCTGACAGAACTCACCGGATGCGTTACGGATGTGCCCGGTTTTCGGCTGGGCCATGCGGCGGATTTGCGCGCCCGGACGGGCGTGAGCGTGCTGGTCTGCCCGCCGGATACGGTCGGCGCCTGCGAGCTGCGGGGAACGGCGACGGCGACGCGGGGCATTGACTCGCTCCGCCCCGAGCACTTGGTCGGCCATGTTGATGCGCTGGTTTTCACGGGCGGGAGCGCCTTCGGCCTCGCATCGGTGGATGGGGTGATGGAGGTCCTCGAGGCAGCGGGCCGGGGGTTTCCGGCCGGCGGATTTATCGTTCCCACCGTGGCGGGCGCAGTGATTTTCGACTTGGGCGTTGGCGAGGGGAGCGTCCGGCCCGGACCCGGGATGGGGCGCCGGGCGGCGGAGTGCGCTTCCTCCGGGGAAGGGCCCCAGGGCAGTGTCGGTGCGGGGACAGGGGCGACAGTGGGCAAGCTGCTGGGCAGGGGGCGAGCGATGAAAGGCGGTCTCGGAACGGCGAGTGTGACGGTGCCCGGCGGAGGGATCGTGGGTGCTCTGGCCGTCGTCAACGCCTTCGGGGGGGTGCACAACCCCGATACGGGCGAGCTCCTGGCCGGCCCCCGGGGGGAGGCGGGTCAGGAGCTTGTTGACACGGCTTGGCATCTGCGCACGCGCGGTCGCCCGTTTCAGGGTTTTTCCGGTTCGGGCGAGAACACCACACTTGTGGCGGTGGCGACGGATGTGGGGCTTTCCAAGGTGCAATGCCACAAGCTTGCACAGTTCGGCGCAAATGGCCTGATCCGGACCGTCCGGCCTTCCTACACTTCCGTGGATGGCGATGTGGTTTTCGCCGTCTCGTGCGGATCGAAAGGGGCCGACCTGGATGTCGTCGGCGCGGCCGCGGAAACGGCCGTGGGAAGAGCCATCTGCCGCGCCGTTGTGGAGGCGGAGGGAGCCGAGGGCATCCCGGCGTGGCGCGATTTGCAATAACTTCTCATATCCCTGCGGAGGCGGGAGGAGCGGAAGGCTCGATCTCGCCTTGGAAATTAGAATTTGCCATACATTCTCTGAAATGAGATAATCTGCTTAAATTCAGACGCTTTTCGCCATATGTTTCTGTTTTGACTTTGATTATGCTGTAGAATTGCAGCCGCGGAGATGCCATTCGGAGATATAGTTTTAACTCTGAACCATTCTGCGTGCTGCTTCTGTTTGCCGCCCAGATTATCCGTTTTTCCTCATTCAGCAAGGAGTTGACCCATCGAAAGTGGTGAAGAGAGCAACATGAATCAGGAAGTGGCTTTTTCGGCCAGAGGCCTCCATAAATTCTATGGGGATGTCCATGTCCTCTCAGATATTCACCTGGAGGTGAAGCAGAGCGAAATCTTGACCATCCTGGGGCCCAGCGGCTGCGGAAAGACGACCTTGCTCCGCATCGCGAATGGATTGATCGCATGTGAGCAGGGAGAGGTGTTTTACCGCTCGGAGCGCGTCACGGGACCCCGGCCGGAAATGACCATGGTGTTTCAACATTTCGGTCTCTTCCCGTGGAAAAAGCTTCACCAGAATATCGCATACGGGCTCAAGCTCCAGGGAGTGCCGTCGAAAGAGCTTGAAGAAGCGGTTGCGCACTATACGAACCTGGTCGGCCTGAATGGTTTTGAGGATCATTATCCCTCCCAACTCTCCGGAGGGATGCAGCAGCGTGCCGGCCTGGCGCGCGCACTGGCCGCCAAGCCGCAGGTGCTTTTGCTCGACGAGCCCTTTGGCGCACTGGATGCCCTGACGCGGGAGCAGTTGCAGGAAGAGCTGCTCCGGATCAACGAGGTCGAGCCGAAGACCATGTTGTTTATCACGCACAGCATTGACGAGGCTCTCTTGCTGGGCGATCGGGTGGTGCTCATGACTCCGCGGCCGGGGAAGGTTCGCTTCGAGGTGGAAACGCAATTTGGCCGGGACCGGGACATCGAGGCCATCCGGGGCAGTGCGAGATTTCTGGCATTGCGGCATCACTTGTGGGAACTTCTTCGCAATCCCAGCGATGAGCCCGGCGAACTGCATGAAATTCCTGTCTACGCAGAGGAGAGAGCAAAGTGACGACAGAAGCCATGAGCGGCGGAAATGTCAGTGCTGGAAACGAAATTTCTTCTCTGGCCTGGGTCACCGCCCCCCAGTTCTATATGCGTTTTCTGTCGCTTGTCCTGGTGATCGGCGGCTGGGAGGCGCTGGGGCTGGCGGGACAGATATCGCCCTCGACCTTCAGCTACCCGAGCGCCATCGTCGTTGCTTTCTTCGAACTCCTTATCAGCGGCGAGATGATGGCCGCGGCCTATGGAAGCTCCCAGATTCTCTTTGTCGGGCTCGCGGTGGCCATCCCGGGCGGCATCATCATCGGCATGTTGATGGGGAGGTCGCAAACCTTTGAATATCTTGTGGATACCTATGTCTACGCGCTTTATGCCACCCCCGTCGTGGCGCTTGCGTTTCCCATCGCGATGGTCCTGGGCGTGGATTTTTTGGGTAAAACGACGATTGTCATATTTTTTGCTATCATGCCGGTCATCATCAATGTCTTTCATGGGGTCCGGAACATCGACCAATCCTTGCTGGAGGTGACCCGGTCGTTCTGCTCCACCGAAAGCCAGAGATGGCGGGATTTGATCTTCCCCTCGGTGGTGCCCTACCTGGTGGCCGGATTGGGCCTCGCGTTCGGGCGTGCCCTGGTGGGGATGGTAGTCGCCGAGTTTTTGATGAGCATTTCGGGTCTCGGTGCCTTGAGCCAGGACTATGTCGGCGACCTGGATCTTGCCAAGGGGTTGGCGCCGGTTGTTCTGTTGATGATTGCGGGGATTGTGTTGACGAAGCTGGTGGCGGTTTTCGACAAGAAATTCGCTTCCTGGCGGGTACGCAGTGAATCGGACTGAGTTTTAATTGTGCGGAAAATCGCATCGGCTCTATTGAGGAGATGAAAACGATGAAAATTCTAGCGAAATGGTTTTCCCTGTTGGTTCTTGTGGCCGCGATTGCGCTGACGGGGAAGAGCCCTGCGCTTGCGGCCGATAAGCTGGTTCTGGGAATGCCCGTTCGGCCGCCGGTGATGGTGCACATGCCGGTTTTCTACGCGATCGACAACGGCATTTTCGAGCTCAACGGCCTGAAAGTGGAGGTCAAATTTTTCCGCGGCGGCGTGGCCACCCATCGGGCGGCGGCCAGCGGGAAGAGTGGCTTGGACGCGTCCTGGGTGCCCTTTGGCATCGGGCTGGTCGGCATCGCAAAGGGCAGCGGGCTGAAGTACTTCCACTCGATGTCCTTTCTGCAGGAAGCCATCGTGACGGGCGCGCCGGGCATTGACACGCCCGCGAAGCTGAAGGGCAAGACCATCGGCATCGAGGGACGCGGCGGCTACAGTCACACGAACGCAGTCGCGCTGCTCCGCTCCGCCGGCCTGACGGACAGCGACGTGAAATGGATCAAGACCCCGCCGCCGGCGCGCGTTCCGTTCCTCCTCAAGGGCAAGGCCGACGCCGTGGTCATCCACGTCGAGCAGGTTCTTCTCTCCCAAAAGGAAAAAGCGGTCACCGTTCTGGGCGAGCAGTGGAAGGTGATGCCGAAAAACGTATATGGCGCCTTTATCGCGCCCGCCTCGAAATTGGCTTCGAACCGCGACGCATACGTGCGCTTCGCGCAGTCGATGATCCAGGCCACCCGCTCGATGTACAAAGACAAGCCGGGCTTCATGAAATCGGCCATGAAATGGGTCCGCCCGGTGTACAAGAAAAACCCCGATGTTGTCTCCAGGACCTACGACATCTTTGTGAAAGAGCGGATGTGGTCGGTCAACAGCGGCCTTCCGAAAGAGAACGTTGCCTGGACTACGAGCTTCATGCAGAAGCTTGGCAAGATCAAGGGCAAGGTGCCCGGCTATACGGATCTGATTGATGTCGGCATCGCCAACGATTCGCTGGCCCGGTTGGGCAAGATTTCTCCTTCGGAAGATTAGAGGCGGATTCTCATCGGCCGCCGTCCCGCAAGGGGCGGCGGCTTGTTTTTTTGTGCGTGTTTTTTTCGGGGGCATGAGGCGGCAGCATAAGGATTTGCCTCTGCTCCAGCATTGGCGTTTTCAGCTTCCCCACTCGACATTTGAGCGGAAAATGTCCGTATTCGTTCGAGGCGAGCCGCCCCGCGCTTGGGCGGATCAAATCAAGGATTTTGTACGCAACCGCTATGCGCACCTCGTGGAAGGGGATGCCTTTCCCCCAGGCGGGGCGGAGCGTGCGCTGAAGGCCGGATACCCCGAAGAGTGGGTGAGGGGTCTTCCGGAGAATTTTTCGGGCTCCTACTGCGGCTGCGGGTTCGCGCTCGAGGGCGTCTCCTTCGCGGGCGCGGGCGATGTGCTCGATCTGGGCTGCGGCGCGGGCCTGGACGCGCGCCTGATGGCGGGGCGGCTCGGGCCGGGCGGGCGGGTCTTCGCGCTGGATATGACGCTCCCCATGCTCCGGCGGACGCGAGAGATGGCGCCCGATTGCGGGGCGGGAAGCGTCCTGCCCGTTGGAGGAGACATGGAGCGCCTTCCTTTTTCCGGGGCGCGCTTCGACCTGGTATTCGCCAACGCCTCCCTCAATCTCACCATTGATAAAGAGTGCGCCCTGCGGGAAATCCACCGGGTGCTTCGGCCGGGCGGAAAACTGATCGCTCGCGAATTGATTCGGGAGGGTGAGCTTCCCCCCGAGATCGGCCTCGACCCCACCGCGTGGAACGCATCGCTGGGGGGCGTCCTCGAGGAGAGCGAGTGGCTTCGCCTGGCCGGGCGGGCGGGTTTTGCGGAAGTCGCCATCACCGGGCACAGCCCCTTCGCTCCGGTCGTAGCGGTCCGGCTGGAAGCGAAAAAACCGGAATAGTGCCGGAAAGAAAAAGGGTAGTGGGTCAGTTTGCTTGTTTTTCTTGTCATTCCGAGTGCCGGAGGCGCGAGGAATCCGTTTTTCCACAGCAGATTCCTCAGTCGCTGCGCTCCTTCGGAATGACACCACGGGTCCATTGTACAAACTGACCCACTACCAGAAAAAGGAAGAAGCCGAATTGAGTGAGCCGAAAGGGCAGGACAAGCTGACACAGGAGGCGCTCTCGAACTGGTATGTGCGTCTCCTCGCGAACGGGATCACCTATTTCGATGCAACCGAGGTCATCCCCAAGGTGGGCTCCTGGGACGACTGGTGCCGGCTGTGGATCGAGCGGGGCGATTTCCGGCTTGCGGGGGCGGAGGAGATGGCCCGGTCGGGGCGCCGCCAGAGCGCGGCGGAGGGTTTTGTGCGGGCTGCGTTGGCCTACCATTTCGCCCAATTTGTCTACAACGAAGACCCGGCCCTCAAGCAGGAGGCCCAGGACAAAAAAGTCGCCGCCTACCAAAGAGCGCTGCCCGATCTGCTGCCCCCCGGGGAGCGCATCGAAGTCCCCTACGAGAGCGGCAACCTTCCTGGAATCCTGCGGATTCCCGCCGGGCTCTCGAAGGCCCCCTGCGTCATCCTGATCTCGGGGCTCGATTCCACCAAAGAGGAGTTTCACACCCTCGAGGCCATCGTGCACAGCCGGGGGCTGGCGACGTTCGCTTTCGATGGCCCCGCCCAGGGGGAGCGCATGGATCTGCCGATCGAACCCGCCTACGAAAAGCCCGTCTCCGCCGTCATGGACGTGCTCTGCAAGGACGCGCGGCTGGACGCGGAGCGGATCGGGGCGCTGGGCGTCAGCCTGGGCGGGCACTACGCCCCCCGCGCGCTGGCCTATGAAAAGCGGCTGAAGGCGGCGGTCGGCGTCACGGGCTTTTACGATCTGGACGAGCACTGGAAGACGATACCGGCGCTTACCCGCAAGGGGCTTTGCCACGCCTTCGGCGGGGTGAGCGAGGCCGAGGGCGCCGAGCGGGCGAAGACGCTGAGCTTAAGAGGTCATCTGAAAGGGCTGGACCGGCCGCTGTTCATCATCCACGGGGAGCTGGACCGGCTCTGCCCGGTCGATCAGGGGCATAAGATCGTCGAGGAGGCCGGCCCTCTGGCGGAGCTCAAGGTCTATCCCGAGGGCGTTCACGTCTGCAACAACGTGCCGTTCCTCTGGCGGCCCCTCGCGGCGGACTGGCTGGCCGATAAACTCACCTAGGTGTGCCCTCTTCGTGCCCCCCCGGCCGGGGCGCGGCGGAGCGGGGAAGCCCGTGCGGAGGATCCGGCAGTGGGTCCGTTTGCACAATGGACCCGCGGTGTCATTCCGAAGGAGCATAGCGACTGAGGAATCTGCTTGTCGAAAAGCAGATTCCTCGCGCCTCGGGCGCTCGGAATGACAACAAATACAAGCAAACCGGACCGCTGCGGGCGATCCGAATCTCCCCGCATCTTCTGCACCGGCTTTTCCCCCCGCGTGTGCGAGAGTGGGCCCGGCTTCCAAAAGGGGGCCGAAGGTGTGCCTGCAGGCAGGGACTTGGCTCCAAAAAGAGGGCCGGCGGGGCGATTTGCGGGATGCTGCGGGATAATGCGGGAGTTTTTGCGCCGCGCCCGCTGCCGGGGCTCTGACCGGGGGAGCCGCCTGTTTGGAATTCGCGGCTAGCCCTTCAGCTCGATGCGGATGGCATGGAAGGGAAAGTCCCCCTTGTTCTCCACCTTGTGCGGCCCCTCGGGCGCGATCCACAGGGGGGTGTTCGCGGGCGGTTGGCCGAGGTCCACGGCGCCGCCATCGCGCCCGTAGTAGACGATCTCGGGAGCACTGTCGATGATGAAGACGCCCCACCACTTGTGGGTGTGCGCCGCCTCTTCGATGGTGCGGGGCGGAATGGTGACATCCAGCACGCGGACCCGATCGTTTTCGAGCACGACGCGGTGGTTCTCCGGGCAGGCGGCGACGGCGTCGAGTTCCTCCGGGTCATCGGGGCGGTACTCGGGGCGCGGTTCTGTGGCCATGGCGGCTTCTCCTTGTAAGCGGACATCGAAGGCGAATGATGAGCGGTCATTTT
>JAQBZT010000084.1 GCA_027622355.1 bacterium
CCGGCGAAAGGAAGTGGACTTCGGCTTCAAATTCGACGATGCGACGGTGTACCAATATCAGCTGGACGAGCGCTCCCGCGTGAGTTGATGGCGCATCATTGGCATATATGACGAGAATGAAGCAAAGGGCCCCCGAAATGAATTGGGGGCCCTTTGTTGTCCCGTACATGGTGAATTCGCAATTGTGCGGAAATGGAAGCGGGCGCGCGTAAGCTCGCCATAGAGCGTGCGCCCGATGAAGGAAGCGTCTTTTCCGTTGCCTTTCCTGCCATATCCGCATCCGTTTCGCGGAAGATTGCCATTTCGTAATGTTCAGATAAGTTTCCGGTAAGTCCCGTCTGTTAAGATATTTTTCAAAAATTACATATATTTTCGTCTGTTGGGAATGATATGGGGATTTCGGGAAATACGGTCTTTGCGCCGCCTCCGTTCGATTTCAAAAGGAATGCGAAATGGCTTTTGTGATGTCAGCCGCCAGGGCTTTGGCGGAGTATTCATACGAACAGGATGAAGTCGAACCATGGCTTGCAAGCTGGCTCTCCGAAAAAGGACACGACCCGGAAAGAGTGGTAAAAATGTGCCGCAACTCCGAGGTCGCAAGCCGCTCTTCCGTGCTTCCCATCGAGGATATCTTCCGGCCCAGATCTCTCACCGAAAGCAACCGGATTTATCAGGAAAACGTCAAGCGCCTCGGCGAGCGTGTCGCCATGGAGGCGATAAAGCGGGCAAACCTGACGCCGCAAGATATTGATATGATCATTTCGGTTTCCTGCACGGGCTTCATGATTCCCTCCGTTGATGCATATCTCATCAACGGGCTCGGCATGCGCCCGGACACCAAGCGGCTTCCGATCACGGAGATGGGTTGTGCCGCGGGCGCCGTGGGGCTTTCCCGCGCCCGGGAGTATCTGAAAGGCTTCCCGGAGCATCGCGTCTTGCTGCTCTCGGTCGAGCTTCCCACCCTGACCTTTCAGCATGACGACATGTCCATGGACAACATCGTTTCCAGCATTATCTTCGGAGACGGCGCGGCCGCCACCGTTCTTGGCGGGAGTCCCTCAAACGGATCGCCGGAGCTTTATGACTCGCAGACGACCACCCTGCCGGATTCCACCCACTTGATGGGTTTCGACCTGGAGGACAAAGGATTCCGGATACGTCTTTCCAGAGATATCCCCGCCGCCGTCCGATCCAGGGTGCGGCCGATGCTGGAAGCGTTTTTGCGGAAAAACGGGCTGTTGCTCGAAAACATTGCCCATCTTGTTTTCCACCCCGGCGGGAAGCGCATCCTGGAGGTCTATCGGGACGAGCTCGGCGTATCGGAAGACAGTCTGCGTTTTTCCAGAAAGGTGCTTCGCGAGTGCGGCAACATCTCTTCCTGCACCGTTCTGATGGTTCTCGATGAGATCATGCGATACGGAGAGGTTCAGTCAGGCGATATCGGTCTGATTCTCGCCATGGGTCCTGGATTCAGCATCGAGCAGCTGCTCGTTCGCTGGGGGAACGGACGACACGGATAAGAAAATTCCGGAAAACCCGAACCATCAGGCAGGGGACCACTCCTTCGATGCCGCTGTGGTTGGCGGCGGCCCCGGCGGCCGGATGGAAGTCGAGAAGATCTCCTGCACGGGTTGTGGGGGCCTGCGTCTCGTCCTGTCCCCGGGAAGCGCATGCATATCCTGGAAATTCCCTGGTAGAGGTGGAATCCCAAGTCTGCGCCTTGCTCAGCCGGCCCCGGGCGATGGAGAAAGCAGGAAGCTTGTTTTCCATTGCCATAATTCGGCCACCCGCCTGGATGAAATTGACGCCGTGGGACAAGGCTGGCTTCCGGTCGAGCTTCCGTGCCTGGGGATGGTGGAGGAAAGTGACGGGTTTTCGGTGATCTCGCGCTTTATTCCGAAATGGCCGTCAGGTGGAAGCCTTCATATCCTGCCGCCGCGACTTGCGCGCATTTCTCGGCGTAAACATGAAAGCCCTCAATGTAGGGCATGAATATCCGCGGTTTGCCGGGTATGTTTGCGCCGAGATACCAAGAGCTGCATTTGTAGCGAAGCGTTTCTTCGGCGGCTTCATTGTTGTGGACAACCCAGCGGTTCTCCGCTTCCAGGGCGGGCTCAATCCGGCCGATACGATTTTCACGCAAATACCCGAGACAATCGGCAATCCACTCGACGTGCTGGTCGATCGATGTGTGCATATTCGTCAGTACGGAAGGGCTGCCGGGACCGGTGATCGTGAAGAGATTGGGAAAGCCGGCCGTCATGAGCCCCAGGTAGGTGCGCGGGCCCTCCGCCCATTTCTCCCGGAGGGTTTGGCCGGAGCGTCCGCGAATGTCGATTTTCAGCAAGGCACCCGTCATGGCATCAAACCCCGTGGCCAGCACGATCATGTCAATTTCATATATTTTTCCGGCGGCCAAAACGCCTCCTGGAGTGATTTTTTCGATTTCTAATTTACTGATGTCGATCAGGGAAACATTCGGGCGATTGTAGGTTTCGTAATATCCGGTGTCCACGCACAAGCGCTTGCATCCGATAACCGTATCCGGGCACAGCAATTCAGCCGTCTCGGGGTTGCGGACGATTTCCCGGATCTTGCCGCGGACGAACGCGGCGGCGGTTTCGTTCGCCTCCTCGCTGAAGTTCAAATCCGCGAAAGCCGCCATGAAGGGAAGGCCACCGTGCGCCCAGCGTTTTTCGTACTCCTGCCGGCGCTCCCCGGGGGCTACCTCCAGGGCCGATTTACCGTTGTAATGCTGGAAAAACCCGGCAGGCAACTGTTTCGCTTTTTTCCGAAGCTCCGCGTAATTCGCCTTGATCTCCCGCTCATAATCTTTGTCCATGGGGCCGTTGTGCGCCGGAACCGCGTAATGCGGCGCCCGTTGAAAGACAAAGAGATGTTCCACTTGCTTTGCGATAACCGTGATGGTCTGAATGGCGGAAGAGCCCGTGCCGATGACACCCACCCGCTTGCCGGAAAAATCAATTTCTTTGTGGGGCCAGCGGCCTGTGTGGTAAACCGGTCCCGCAAAATCATCGAGGCCCTCGATGTTCGGCACAAAAGGAGAGGACAGGCACCCGGTCGCCATGACGCAAAATGTTGCGGATATTTTGCCGCCATTATCCGTCGCGATATTCCAGCGGTTGGACTCCTCAGCGAAGGCCGCTGATTCGATGCGCGTGTTGAAAGTAATGTCTCGGCGGAGATCAAACCGATCCGCAACGTGGTTGATATATCGCAGGATTTCCGGCTGGCCGGCGTAGCGCTCGCTCCACTCCCATTCCTGCTGGAGTTCATCGGAGAACTGATAGGAATACTGCATGCTCTCCGTGTCGCATCGCGCGCCCGGATAGCGGTTCCAGTACCATGTACCGCCGACATCGCTTGCCGCGTCGAAAATACGCGCGGAAAATCCCATGCCCCGGAGCCGGTAAAGCATGAAAAGTCCGGCGAAGCCGGCGCCGACGATCAAGACATCAAAATCAGCTTTTGAGCTGTTCGGCTCAGCCACGTTTCCTGTCCTATCCAAGATTCAAACGAACTGGATATTCTGTGCCCTCAGATAACGGTAAAGTGAATTCCTCTATAATTTTCCCGCAAGCGCCCCAGCCGCCTTTTCTTTGCCCATGATTGGGGCGCCGGGCCCGCACGTTCTGGCGCGTGTTTCCGCGAGACTACCCCGGCAGTGGCCCGAACGCCGGCGGCGGAATGCGGCGCCTTGAGGCCGCTTCGTACGCCGAGGCGACCTTCAGAAGGATATCCTCCTTGCCCGGCTCGGCCCGGAACACGAGGGAATAGGGCAACCCCGGCCCGGGAATCGTGGTCGGCGCGTGCGAAGGGGCGGAGACGTATTTCGTGCCGTCTTCGCTGAGTTTGAACACCGGATCGTAGACCGTCGTGACGTAGCCCGCCGGAATCAGCACCTCGGTCAGCCCCGCATTCGGGCCGTACAAACTCTCGGGCCGCAGATTGCTCGGGATGTCGTACTGGTACGGCCCGCCGATGATTCCCGGCGGCCACGGCGTGTGCAGGCGGACCAGTGCGTCCAGCTTGTTCTCGATGATCACCATCATGTCCACCCGGCGCAGCAGCTCGCGCAGCATGATGCGCTCGTTGACGCCCTGCCGCCCGCCGAGGGGATTGCGGGGATCGGCGATCTCCTCCCAGTTCTTGAAGGCGGCGCGCTGATCGTCCCCCCAGAATTTGGAGCGGGCGTTGAGCGCCGCCCAACCGTCCAGGGTCTCCTCGAAGCCCGCCGCTCGCCAGTCCCTGGCCCGGCATGTGAGGTACTGGCTGATGTGGAACCGGAAGGTGTTCGCCAGCTCCTGCTGCTGGATGGTGGCGATATCGAAGTTGGGGGGCGGCGCGATTCTTCCTTCCGCCATCCCGACCAGATAATCCATCGGCTTCATCTTGCCGCCTCCGAAAATCTTCCCGGGCTGAAACTCGGTCGGCTCGATGGCGTCCGCGAATTCCTTGAACACCGGCCGACCGTCCTGCCCCAGCCGGAACAGGATGTCGGGCATGAACACCGGCACCAGCCGGGCGAGCGCCCGCCGGAAATCGGTCTTCATCTGCTCCATATCCGGGTCCGGCTTCCACAGGGGATCGGAGGATTCCACCAGCGCCACCCCGAGCGTGCCGCCGAGCACGGATTTAATCTCCTGCGCGGCCGCCGCGGCGATCGGCTCCTCGGTCTTCGAGTCCTTGGGATAGACCAGGGACTCCCGGATGACCCCGAGGCGTACCCCCGCGAGCGCGCCCTTCGTGCCGGGCGTTTTTGCGTGGCTCGCGTACGACGTGCTCAACACCGACGAGCGCGGAACGGTGGTGAAGGGATCGCGCGGATCGTAATAGCCTTCGACAGGGTCTTTCAGCGCGTCGAGCACCTTGGCGCAGTCGCCGATCGTGCGGCAGAGGATGCCGCTGCGGTCGCAATAGATGTCGGCGCCGATGGCGCCGCCGTCGAAGCCGAGCATCGCCTTGTGCGGCAGGATCAGCGCCACGGCGTTGTGGTTCGCCGGACCGCGGGTCGAGGCGCGCGTCTCCTCGCCCAGGCTGGCCATCACCAGGTTGGCGCTCACCGACAGGGCCGAGCCCGAGCTGGAGCCGAGCGAGGCGGAGCGGGTCGTGTCGTAGGGGTTGGAGGGATTGCCGCCCCAGGTGGTGCGCTGGTAGCCCAGCGTCGAGGGGAGCACCTTGCCGGGCGCGTGGCGGCCGCCGGGATCACCCGCCCGGCCGTTGTATTCGGTGCAGACGGCTTTGGCGAAGATGATCGCGCCCTTGCCTCGGAGCTGTTCGACCAGCACGTGATCGCGCGCGGGAAAATCAATGTCGTAGGCCGCGTCGCCGCCCCCCGTAGATCGCATGTCCTTCGTGTCGAAGGGATCCTTGAACGAGAAGACGACGCCGTACATCGGCATTTTCTCGAGATCGGGATTGCGCCCGTATGTTGCGTCGAGCTCGGCCGCACGCTCGAGCGCGTCGGGAAACTGGCGGAACACCTCGCACACGGGCGGGGCGCCGGGCGGCAGCGGCCCCTCCGAGGGATGGCGATCGAAGTCGCCCCGGCAGACAACCGAGCGCTCGCCGCGGATGTTGAGGGTGGCCAGCGCATTGACCTGCCCGGCATTCGGAATGCCCGCGATCATCCCGAACTGCTGCTGCACGCCGGGGTCGGAGGCCGTCGCCTCCATGCGGCCGAACTCCAGCGGCGGCCCCTTGTATTTGTCGAGATCAGGTAAGAGTGTGGAGGCTTTCATGGTTTGTGCCGGAAAGCGAAGCGGCGCCTTTGCGCGCACGGTGCCGGTCGCCTCGGGAATCGCGGCACCGTCTTCGGTGACCAGCATGCTGGCTACCCCGTTATAGGCGCGCGCGCGGTCGATATAGTGTTGAACAACCTCCACGCAGGTCGTCTGTCCTGATTTGATCGCGGCGTGCAGCTCGTCAATCGTCGCCTCTTCGAGACGAAACGGCTTGTTCCGCGCACCCGGTTTTTTTGCCATGTGTTCCCCTTCTTGTGCTTCTTGAATCACCTCACGCCAAGACAAGACGGCCCCTCGATTTTCACCGCCCGCCCTGCGTTTCTGCATGATGGAATAGTATTTGCGATGTCCGATTTATACAATCGTGGACAGCCTTTGGCCGCCGGCTGCGTTTGCCCCGGTGTGGGCCTGTGAATTCGCGGTTTTTTCGGAACGGACCCCGCACGAAAACCGCTCTGGTTTTCGGGCGCTCCCCGGGCGCTCCTTCTGAAGGACTCTTTCCTGCCATATCCCGGAAATTCAAACCGGTATTTGCCATGTATGTGATGGGAACAGATTTTGGCACATCGGCAGTTCACGGTGATGTAGCCCCAGGGGGAATTCGTTTTTGTGCGGATTATGCCTTGGTCTTCGCCGGATCGCTCACCGTGAAGGCAAATACCCCCGCGGCGAGGACCATGAGCAGCGAGATGATGGAGAAGGCCGAACCGTAGCCCGCGCGCACGATGAGAAAACCGGCGAGGATGGGCCCCGCCGACTCGCCGATGTCCCAGATGGTGCCGAACACGCCCATCGCCGAGCCCATGCGCCCGGTTTTCACCAGGTCGGCCACCAGGGCTGTCGTCACCGGGGTGACCGAGGCGACGCCGAGGCCGAGCAGGGCGGAGAGGACGACGAGCAGGGCGAAGTTCTTCATTTGAAAGATGAGGGGCAGCGCGGCGGCGCAGAGCAACAAGCCGATGACGATAACGGGTTTTCGCCCGACCCGGTCGGAGGTCCATCCCGCCAGGGGCTTGGCCGCCATCGCCGTGGCAAGCTGCGCCCCGAGCACGGCCGTGATCCGGGCGTCGTTGAGCGAGGCCGCCTTCGCGTAAACCGGGATGAACCCCAAGAACGCGCCATAGCCGACATACATGATCGACTCCAGGGTGGAGGCGATCACGATGGGCGGGCTCGATATGACTTCGAGGATCCCGTCGCGGAACCCGTTCCAGCGGGACCCGGACGGGCCGGGGCTCATTTTTGAATGCACAGGGGGGGCCGGCAAGAACACGACCATCAAGAGCGTGGCGATGCCCAGGGCTCCCACGATCAAAAACGCCGCGTCGTAGCTGGCCGTGTAGAACAGGACCATTCCCCCGACCATCGGGCCCACGGTGGCGCCCACGTCGTTCGCCGAGGCGAACCAGCCCAGCTTTGCGCCGCGCCCTTCCTGCGCCAGGTCCGCCACATAGGCCGAGGCCACCGGGGCGAAGATGGCGGTCGCGAAGCCGTGGAGGAACCGCAAAAGCAACAGTGCGCCCGCCGTTTTCACGAATGGATACAAAAAGGGCGGAAGCGCGAAGAACAGGCCGCCCAGGAGCATCATGCGCTTTTTGCCGAGAACGTCCGAAAGGGCGCCTGCAGGCAGCTTGACGAAAATCCCCGTGATCGTCGAGGCGGCGAAGATCACGCCGAGCAGCTCGGGCGAGGCGCCCAGGTCCTGGGCGAAACGTGGGAGCACCGGGCTCCTCGCCATCTGATAGCCGAGGCGGGAGAGCATCCCCGCGATGATGACGGCCGAGAATGCGTTCACCGGGTTTTCCTTCGTATGAAGCGGGCGCTCCTCATTCCTCGGGCTCGTAGTTAGGCATGTGAGCCCATCGTCCATCTGGTGTCTTTACTGGCAAGGTGTTCGTCGGAGGCAGGGCTTGCATCTCCTCGGAGTCGAAATCGACGGTCGGCATCCGGTTGTCAAAGCCGGGGTTTTTGTGGGTGACGCTCATCGACAGGGCGACTGCCGCCTCCGACTGGATGATCCCGAGCTTGCGCGCGGCCACGGCGATCCGGGTCTGGCAGCGCGTATCGACGTTGTAGAGGCTCGCTGCCTTGGCCGCCGAGCCGATCGCAATCCCCAGGTCCACGTTGCGCAGGTTGCATTGCGGACCGGCGAATTCGAAGTCCGCGCTTTTCTCGCGCAAGGATTGCGTAGCGTTCATGAACTCCGCGCACGTCGCATAGCCGCACATGCCGCAGTCGTAGACCGGCGGGTACCAGTCTTTCAGCCCGATGAACAGAACCGCGTCGACCCGCTCGGCCGTCGCCGCGTCGCGGAACCAGATCTCCTGCCTGCGCTCGCGGCCGCGCGCGCGGATCCAGTCGGCCAGACGCTGAATCGTTTCCCTGTCGTCCACGATGACGGTCTCGATGAAGAGGTGCTTGCCTTTCCTGAAAAGCTGCCCGCCCGATTTGGGGGCTGTTACCGCAGCCGCGGCGCACAGCTTCGCCACGGTCCGGATCACGTCTCCTTTGATTTCCTCGATTCCGGTGAGCATCACAAAACTCTCCTTTTGGACGACATTTCCCAAGAGTCGTCTTGGATAACGAAACATTAGCACAACCACCCTCAGGCTGAGCCTAAAGTACCTGCGGGCCGACCTTTGGTCCCACCCTTGGACGCGGGGCCGGTCAGGGAGCGATTTTAGAGCCGAGTAAATTCGCAATTGCTCCCATTGTTCGTGCCAGCCGGAGAGCTTGCGCCTGCGCCTCCCTCAAGTTTTGCCGTGGCTTTTCTTCCTCCCCCGGCCTTTCGCCGGCTGCCCAAATTGGGCCATTTTTCAAGGCTTCTTGATCCCGTCCCCCAAGGGGCTGGGCGGCGTTCGAAGGGGGGAGCCGTTTCAATTTGGTATCTGGCGCGGGCGCTTTTGTGATATCTTTCCTGCCCAGGGCGTATGGGAAAAACATCAACAAAGCCCTTTTGACACATCCCGTACGTGCTTAGGCGGAAGATAGCATTGACCAGCTTGTTGCGATCCACACGATTCGAACCCTCCATCGTTCACCCTCGTCTTCTCATTGAAGGACTGCGGAGGTCCGAGAACATGCAGCACATCCTCGGCCTCATCGAAAGGCCTCCCCCGGCCTGCTGAAAACCCTGGTTTCATCGCGACTCTCATTACTGCCGGTAGTTACTGGCGGTAGTAACCATCGGTCCCGGTTTGTCTGAGTTGTGATCCGAAATTCGGCCGATGCGTGTTCGAATTCCATTTTACCAGATCCGTGTGTTTGACCCCTTTTGAGGAGACAGAAATGTCAGGGAATTGGTGGAGCAAGTTGTTTGGAAGAGATGGGTTGCCCAGGCCGCATGGGATTCCCGACTCAGTGGGCAGGTACCTGGTCACGGTCCTGAAAAAAAATCCCGACTGGGCGTGGAGACTCATGGCTGTCGTGCGCCCTCGGGCCGAGAAGAAGGGTCTCTTCGACGTGCGTGTTTACGACGCCGCCCAGGCACGGGGCAAGCAGATCGTGATCCGCGATTTCAACTCGTTCGACGCTCATCCTGAACTTACCTTGTTTGAAGGATGGCTCGATAAGAACACGAATCGGGCCGAAGTTACAGAGAGGACCAAGACGGCTGCATAGGCGAGAGCCGTCAAAGCCAAGCGGCCCATCGTGTTTTGGGGTTTCTTCGATGAGAGCGAAAAATAGAGAAAGCCTCTTCGTGCCGATGGAACTCAAAAGAGGATTCATTCTGGAGAAAAGACGGCAAAAGATTTGAACTCGAAGGAAAATTACCGATTCGCGGTGCTCAGGAAGGTCTTCGGCGAACTGCGCCCGCCGCCACGGGCACGAATCCCGGTGAAATTTTTCTGTCGGGGTTACGCGGAATCTTGTGCTTTTTTAAGTGCCGGGGGCGGTCTTTATTTTCTTTCTTGATGATTTGGATCTCGGCGGGGAAAGATTTTTTTCCGCTTTGTTTTGATCATGCCGAAAGATATGCGCTTCGCTCGATTTTTCCGCCCGATATTCCGCTGGATAATTGTAAAGAGAGGTGAGGCAACCGTCGGTTTTTTGCTTCTCGGCGGCGGCGGCCGGGAGGGCACCGGCCCCCATGGCGATGATGAGGGCGGAAGCGAAAATTGCACGGTACACGAAAATCTCCTCCCAGGAACGAAATTCACTCACTTGTCCGGAAGTGGCGCATTTTTCCTCAAACCCGATCATTGAGTAAGTCTATCTGAACCGGAATTATGCGGCAACCGAGGCCCTTGCCCCGATTCCGCATCGATTGCCCACAATTCCGACCGCG
>JAQBZT010000085.1 GCA_027622355.1 bacterium
AAAACGGCGGGGGCTTCATCTGTCCTTGCCACGCAAAACTCCGGTCCGAACGAGTGTATAGAAAACGAAAGCCGCTGACGGAAAATTTTCCGGGGAAACTACCGGAAAGACCATACCTGAAACACGGGAGAAACAAAATCTTGATACAAAACACCGGATACAGATATTTCCGGATACAATTCCGGGGATTTTACTCAAGATAAACGGTTGTTTTACTTTCCCGATTGTGGTTTTTTGAGGGCGGATAGACACAGGACCTCACTTGACCCGGCGGCCTGAACGTGAGAGAAAATAGGGCTCCGGAGGTCGGCTCTATTTGCATGTGGGTTTTCTGAAGTTTCGAACAAAATAAGCCGCTTTCGCTTTGTACGTTGACGAAAATGGTGTGTTTTTCTTTTCTTCTTCGACATTCAACCGAGAAAAGCCACGGCGAATGATATCTCTCAGTCTGAATAGCGTCATTTCGTTGACCTTCAACAGCTTCTCCTACGCGGCCCTTTTATTTCTCCTGGCAAGCGGCCTCTCCCTGATCTTCGGCGTGATGCGCATCGTCAATCTGGCCCACGCGGCATTTTTCCTCTTCGCCGGGTACCTGGCGCTGGAATTCTACAACATTGCTTACGGAACGCTTTCTGTCATGCCCCGCCTGATACAGCTCATCGCCTGGGGTGCGCTTTATTTCGCATACAAGGGCCTCTCCCGCGTGGTCGGCATGAAGAAATCGATCGTTATCCTCTTCGGGATATTTGTCCTCGGGGAAATCGCGTTGCGCTATTTCCCGCTGGAGACCCTGGAAGACCTGATGGGCAGCTCCCATTTCTACAAGCTCTTCTTCCCCAACGTGCCGCTGGCCCCCATCGGAAAAACCGACGGGGTGAGTTTTCTCGGCCTGATAGGCGCCGTCGTCGTCGCCGTGATTGGCATGGCGCTGGGCGGCATGCTCATCGAACGCTATTTTCTGCGGCGCCTCGGCCAGGACACCTTGTCGCAGGTGTTGGTCACCATCGGCTTCGCCTTTATCCTCCAAGACGGCTCCCTCTACACCTGGGGCGGCGACAACTATATCTTCGCGCAGCCTTGGCCCTTCGACATCAGCACGGTCATCGGGGGTCTTTCCTTTCCCCGCTACCGCGCATTCATGATCGGGATCGCGATCATCGTCATGATCGTTCTCTATTTTGGCATCGAGCGAACCCGGCTGGGCGCTATCATGCGTGCGACGGTGGATGACCCGGAAATGGCGCGGGGAATCGGCATCAACACGAATATCGTTTCGATGAGCATCTTCGCCATCGGCGCGCTCCTCGCGGCCATCGGCGGCGTGGTGGGCGGCGCATTCTTCGGGGTCTATCCCGGGCTGGACTTCGAGATTCTACCCTACGCATTCGCGGTGGTGATCATCGGGGGACTCGGCAGTCTCCCCGGCGTCATCGTCGGGAGCATCGTCGTCGGCTTCATGGAGAATTTCGGAACGGCGCTGTTCCCGGAACTGAACTATTTCGCGCTCTTCGCGCCGATGGCGATCATCCTGGCCATCAAGCCGACGGGCCTGTTTGGAAGGGGCTAATTCGTGATGGACTTTTTTACCGCGAATCTCATTCGCGTGGCATTGCGCATCTTGGTGGGGGTGGCCCTTGTCTACGGGCTATACCGCCTGATCCATTGGGCCAATACCCCAGCAAGAAAAACTGTGGCGACTTTGGGAGTCCTTGTTTTCATCGGAGCCATTACCCCCTTTCAAGACCAATTTATCCAGACGCTTTTCACCGAAATCCTGGTCTTCGGCATCATGGCGATGAGCCTGGACATTCTTCTCGGCTTCACGGGGCTCGCCTCGCTCGGCCACGCCGCCTACTACGGCGTGGCGTCCTACGGGACCGCCATCATCATGACCAAAACGGACTGGGTCTGGACATTTGAAATGTACGAATGGGCGAGCAGCATCGGTATGGGAATCCCGTATCTGTTCATCGCCGGGATCATCATCGCCATTTTCTTTTCTGCGTTTTTCGGCTTTCTCGCCATCCGGGCGACCGGCGTCTACTTCCTGATGATCACCCTCTCGCTCGCCATGGTCACCTGGGGCGTCGCCTACCGCTGGAGCTCCGTCACCCAGGGCGACAACGGCATCATCATCGCGGAGCGGCCCACGCTCCTCGGTCTTTCCCTCCGGGAACCCTTGCCGTTTTTCTACTTCACGATGGCCGTCTTCCTCATCTGTCTCGTGCTTCTTTATCTCTTCGTTCAAAGCCCGTTCGGGCGCTCCCTGGTCGGAATCCGCGAGCGCGAAACGCGGATGGAAATGCTGGGCTACAACGTCTGGCTCCACAAATATCTGGCATTCATCATCGCCGGCACCTTCAGCGGAATTTCGGGGGTGCTGTGGACCCTGTTCAACCTTTTCGTCAGCCCCCCGGACGTGGAACTCATCGCTTCGGCGGAGGCGATTTTCATGGTGGCCCTCGGCGGGCCCGCCACGCTCATCGGGCCGGTCATCGGCGCGGCCATCATCCGTTCCCTGCAGCAGTTCGTCAGTATCTATGTCGAGCGCTGGCCGCTGATTCTCGGGGCCATCTACATCCTGACGATCATGCTCGGAAAGATGTACAACGTGGAGGGAATCCTGGGCATGTTCGCCAAGCTCCGCGAGAAAAAAGCGGCGGCGGCGGCGGAAAATTCGACAAGCTAATACGGTGTTTTTTGCTTATATTTCAGGATACGCGAGGCACCCTTTGCCACACCCCCAAGGAGGACACAGAATGAAGACAAAGTGGCTTGCAGCAATCGCAGGGATTGCCCTGGCCGTTTCGGTTGGCGCCGGCCCGGCCAGCGCGGCGGAAGTCCGTATCGGCTTCATCGCCCCGATGACCGGTATTTTCGCCCAAGTCGGAAAGGACATGAGCAACGGCTTCAAGATGTACCTTGAGGACAAGGGCCACAAAATGGGCCCCCTCAAGGTCAAATTCATCCTCGAGGACTCGACCGGAAAGCCGGCCGTCAACGTCCGCAAGGCGATGAAACTTGTTCAGCGGGACAAGGTTCACATGTTCCTGGGCGGAGTCCTCGCGAGCACAGGCTACGCGCTGGCGCCCGTGGCGGATCGCTTCAAGATTCCCTACATCTCCCCGGTTCCGGCCGCGGACGATCTGACCCAGCGCAAACTCTACAAATACTTCCTGCGCTCGGGCTTCACGAGCAGCCAGAACAGCCATCCGCTCGGTGAATGGGCCTACGATCAGGGATACCGCCGGATCGTCATGATCGGCGCCGACTACGCTTTCGGCTACGAGACCCTCGGCGGCTTCCAGAAAGCCTTCGAAGAACGCGGCGGCAAGATCATCAAGAAGATCTGGGCCAAGCTGGGCACGAAGGACTTCGGCCCCTACCTGCCCCAGATTCCCAAGAACGCCGACGCCATCATGACCCTCATGGTCGGCCCGATGTCGCTGGCCTTTCCGAAGCAGTTCCGGGCGGCCGGCTTCAAGATGCCGATGCTCGGCGGCGTGACGAGCGCGGATGAGTTCACCCTCCCCTCCATGGGCGATGAGGCCCTCGGCTACGTGACCTCGGCCCAGTACAGCGCCGCCCTCACCACCGACAAAAACAAGGCGTTCGTCAAGGACTACCAGAAGCGCTTCGGAAAGATGGCCTCCTACTACTCGGAGACCAGCTACACCACGGGCCAGTGGATTGAGCTGACGCTGAAGAAGATCGGCTACAAGCCGGGCAAGACGCTCGACTTCATCCAGGCCTTCAAGACCATCCGGATCGACGCCATCCGCGGGCCGGTCTACCTCGACAAGTTCGGCAACCCGGTCCAGAACAGCTACGTCCGCAAAGTGGAGCGCGTCCCGGGCGATCGCCTCGGACTCGGCGTGAGGCCGAACTCGCTCTGGAACGTTGTCATCAAGACCTACCCGGCAGTGGGCCAGTTCTGGAAATGGCCCTCCGAGGAGTTCCTGAAGCAGCCCGTGTACAGCAAAACGTTCCCGAACTGCCCGAACTGCGAGTAGAATTTCCGATTTCGGCGCCGCCGTCCGGAGCCCAAAGCTCTGGGCGGCGGTTGCCTTGTTCGGACCCTGGGAAAGGAGCAGAGGACATTGGCCGAAACACAGCCGCGGCTTGAACTAAAGGGGGTATCGAAATTTTTCGGCGGCCTGCACGCCGTCGAGGATGTCAGCCTGCGCCTCGGCCCCGGTGAGCGCAGGGGCATCCTCGGGCCCAACGGCGCCGGGAAGACCACCCTGTTCCATCTCATCACGGGCGTCCTCCCGCTCACGCACGGCGAGGTCCGGCTCTTCGGCCGCAACGTCTCGAATTGGTCCACCCATAAGCGCGTGGCGCTGGGGATGTCGCGCACGTTTCAGATCACGAGCCTCTTCCCCCGCCTGACCGTCCTGGACAACGTGCTCCTCGCGGTGCAGGGACTCCGCAAGATGAAGATGTCCATGCTGAAGCCGCTCACCCGCTACAAGGAAAATTACGGCAAGGCGGAAAAGCTTCTGACGGACGCCCATTTCTGGGAATCGCGCGACATCGAGGTGCGGAACCTCTCACACGGCGAGCAGCGCCAGCTCGAGATCATTCTCGCGCTGGCCAGCGACCCGAAGGTGCTCCTTGTCGATGAGCCCTCCGCCGGGCTGGCGACGGGCGAATCCCACGAGATGGCCGAATTTCTCAAGAGACTCGACCCGGACATCTCCATCCTGATTATCGAGCACGACCTCGACGTGATCTTCGAGGTGGCCACCGATATTTCCGTTCTGCACTACGGAAAACTTCTGACGGAAGGCCCCTGCGATCAGATTCGCAACGACCCACAGGTACAGGAAATCTATCTCGGAAAGGGCTAAACGTGCCGGCGCTGCTCTCTGTCGAAGACATTCATACCTACTACGGGGACTCCTATGTTCTTCAGGGGCTCTCACTCGAGGTGCGCGAGGGAGAGGCACTCGGCATTCTCGGCCGCAACGGCATGGGAAAAACCACCCTGATCAACTCCGTCATGGGCTTTGTCCCGCCGCGAAGGGGCAAAATCATCTTTCGGGGAGAGGAGATCACCCAGCGCACGAGCTACGAGATATCCATCGTCGGCATCGGCCTTTGCCCGCAGGGGCGGCGGATTTTCCCCACCCTGACGGTGCGCGAAAACCTCCTCGTCGCGGAACAGACCCACACCAGCTCCCGGTGGAACCACAAGGCCGTCTACGAGCTTTTTCCCCGCCTCGGCGAGCGCGAGAACCAGCGGGCCGGCTCCCTTTCCGGCGGAGAGCAGCAGATGCTCGCCATCGGCCGGGCGCTGATGACGAACCCTGACTGCCTGATTCTCGATGAGCCCTCCGAGGGGCTCGCCCCCCTCATCATCCAGGATCTCGGAGATGCCATCCGCTCGCTGAAGAACGAGGGCCTCTCCATTCTTCTTGTCGAGCAAAATACGCCCTTCGCCATCAAGGCCGTTGACCGGATCAACGTCATCACGAAAGGGCAGATGGTCTACGAATCCACGCCGGAAGAGCTCTGGGCCAACGAGGAAGTCAAAAAGGCGCACCTGGGAATCGGCTAACGCTTCTTTCTCCGCACGGCGGCGATGGCAAGCGCCACGCGATCCGGCGTCAGCGGCAACTCCGTGAATCTCACCCCGACCGCATCCGAAACCGCATTGGCGATGGCCGACGGTGACCTGCTCGCCCACCCCCTTCGCGCCGTAGGGACCGTTCGAATAGGGGTCCTCCACGATCATCGCCTCAACATTTCCGGGCATATCCACCACCGTGGGGGCCAGATAGCCGTGCATGTCCGGGTTGAGTACCCGTCCCTCTTTCTGGACGATCTCTTCCATCAGGCAGAACCCGAGCCCCATGTAGACGCCGCCCTCTATCTGCTGCACAACGCCGAGAGGGCTGATGGCCTTCCCCACGTCGTGGGCAGCCCATACGTTCACCACCTCGATCTCGCCCGTTTCGGGATCGACGAGCACCTCGGCCGCCTGGGTGCCGAAGCCGTACACCTCATACGGACTTCCCAGCCCCGTTTCCGCATCGACGCGGGCGGGCGGGGGGATGCTGTCCGAAGCACCGATGAGCTTTCGCTCATCCCCCACAAACTGCTTGGCCAGATCCGCCAGGGACAAAGTCGTCTCCGGGTGGGAGAGGGAGCGGACGCGGCCTTCCTCCAGGGCGAGATCGTCGGGCTCCGCCTCGAGGAGCGCGCCGGCCAGCCTGAGTATTTCCTGGCGCGCCTTCAGGGACGCCAGATAAACCGCCTTGCCCCCCTGCATGGTGATGCGCGAGCTTGAGCTCGTTCCCCCGAAAGGATCGACCAAGGTGTCCACCGCCCCCACCCGAAACTCGCTGAAGGGCACCTGCATCGTCTCGGAGGCAATCTGACTCAGGACCGTTTTGCTCCCCTGGCCGAAATCCACCACCCCGGCCGCGATCTGAATCTTCCCGCCCGGCAGGAGATAGATGTTCGCCTCGGCCGGGGAATAGGCGTTTCCCGTCCCGTAGTGACAGCAGGCGACGCCGAAGCCGCGCAGGCGTCCGTCTCCGCCCCGGCGGCCGCGGGCTCTCCGGCTTTCCCAGCCCGAGGCCAAACCGACCTTCGAGAGGGTTTCCATCAGCCCGACGCTTTCGGTCAGGAGCTGATTCCACGGGGTCCGCGATCCGATCCGCAGGCCGTTGATGCGGCGGATTTCCAGTGGATCGATGCCGAGGGCTTCGGCGAGAAGATCCATTTGCTGCTCGCAGGCGAAATTTACCTGGGGGCAGCCCGGCGCGCGCATCTGTCCGCCGTAGGGATGGTTGGTGTGGACGCAAAAAACATCGACTTTCACGTTGGGTATCTGGTAGGGGCCCATCGAATGGTAGGTGGCGCGCTTGAAGGCCGGCTGGTTGTTTCCGCCGCTCGCCGAATAGGCGCCCTTGTCGAGATAGATTTCTACCTCGCACGCGAGGAGACGCCCGTCGCGGGCGGCGCCCATGCGGGAGCGGATGACGGAGCCGTGCCGCTTGGTGGAACCAATCATGCTCTCCTCGCGGGAGTAGACCAGCTTGACGGGTCTGTGGCTCGCCTGGGCCAGAACGGCCGCGCGCAGACAGACATCCACGCTGGCCTCGCTCTTCCCGCCGAAAGCGCCGCCGGGCATGGTCTGGGTGAACCTGACCGTGGACTCTTCCCGTAAGCCGAGCACGCGGGCCGCATTTTGCCGGACCAGAAACGGCTGCTGGGTGGCCCCCCATATATGGATCATGCCGCCGGGGAGAGGCATCGCGAGAGCGGATTCCACCTCGATGTAGAGATGGTCCACCGCAGGCGTCCGGTACACGTTCTCCACAACCACTTCCGCGGAGGCGAAAGCGGATTTCACGTCGCCGCTTCGTATCCTGGCCGTGTTCAACAGATTCCCCTCCGGCCAAATCTTCACGGCGTCCTTCGCCATCGCTCTTTGCGGATCCTCCAGAACCGGGAGAGGCTTGTACTTCACCCGGATACGCTCCAGCGCCGCCGCCGCCGCCTCATGCGTTTCGGCCGCAACGAGCGCCACAACATCTCCCATGTAGCGGACGCGCCGATGCGCAATGATGGGAGTGGCCCGAGGGTGCGGAAGCTGGCGGGGCTCACCCGGCAGGTCTTTTCCCGTCAGTACGACGGCGACGCCGGGGATTTTCATCGCCTCATCGGCATCTATCGAAAGAATTTCCGCATGGACATGGGCGCTCCGGAGCGCCTTTCCGATGAGCGTTCCCGGAAAATCCAGATCGTCAAGATATACCGCGGTTCCTGATGCCTTCTCGGGTCCATCGTGAAAGGAAAAATCGGCGCCGATTGCCCTGCCGCCGCCCATATCTTTCGCTTCAGCCATAAAACTCCCCAAACTGTGATTTTTAGCCCCATGTCACGGAAAAAGACCGCCCAATTTACTGTCAGAACGCCGAAATGTCCATGTGTGTGCGAAACCCCGAAATCACACCCCAAAAAACCAATTTGCAGGCTACGTTTGAATCTCGCCCGATGCGCGAAATGGGTCTCACCGCAGAGAAGTTCCCATTGTCACCCGCCGGATATCTCGCTATTATATTCTTATTGCAGGTTTTTAGGGGCTTTTTTGTCGGTTCCGCGATCGGATGATGGGTAATTCGTTCACTTACGGCTTTTCGATCATCATGGAACCTCGAAACCACCTGGGGCGGTATCTATCGCATGGGCGCAATCAACATTGAGGATCTGCAGGCCGGCATGGTCCTGGCCGATGATGTGCTGACCCGGGAGGGGCGAACGCTTCTCCGGAAGGGAAACCAGATCACCCAAAAGCACATCAACATTTTCAAGGCCTGGGGAGTGACCGAAGCCGACATCAACGGCGTCACGAAAGAAGATGCGATTGCCTCGGCCATCAGCCGCTTCGATACCCGCATTTACCAGGATGCCGAGCAAGCGATCGAGTCTATTTTTGCGCATACGGACAAGAACCATCCTTTTGTGAGCGAATTGCTCCGGCTTTGCATTTTCCGGGACGCGGAGAAAAGGCAAGACGCGGAGAAATAATGAACACCCGCCCTGAAGACTTGATACGCATCGGCGATAAAGTGCCGACGCTTCCGCATATATTCCATCGGCTGAACGAAGCCGTAAATGATCCGCGCAGCTCGATGCGCGACATCGCGGGAATCATCAGCACCGATCAAAGCCTCTCGGCGCGCCTTCTCCGCATCGCCAACAGCGCCTTTTACGGTTTCCCCTCCCGCATCGAAACCATTTCGAGAGCGGTCACCATCATCGGTACCCAACAGCTGCGCGATCTGGCGCTCGCCACCAGCATTGTCGAGACTTTTTCCGGGTTGCCCATCAAACTCGTCGACATGTCGTCATTCTGGCGGCACAGCATCGCCAGCGGTATCACGGCAAGGATCATGGCCAACTACCACCGGGAATCGAACATCGAACGCTTTTTCGTTGCGGGCCTCCTCCACGACATCGGGCGGCTCTTGATTTACAAACACGAACCCGAAAAAGCGCGCGAGGCCATCGAGAGCAGCACCGCCAAGAACGAACCTTTGTTCATGACCGAATACAATCAATTCGGCTATGACCATGGAGAGGTCGGCGGGGCGCTCCTTCGTCATTGGGGACTTCCCGCCAGCCTTGAAGAAGCCGTTCGGTATCATCACAACCCCTCTTTCTCCAAACGGTTCCCGCTGGAAACCGCCACCGTCCATGTCTCGGACATCATCGCCAACGCCATGAGATACGGAAGCAGCGGCGAGCGTTTCGTTCCTCCGCTCGAGGGCGACGCATGGGAACAGCTCCGGCTGCCCGTCAGCATTCTCTCGCCCGCTCTCGAACAGATTGACAGGCAATTTTCCGATTCCGCGAAGCTGTTCCTGGAGGACACGAATTAATGGCGGATGAGAATTCCCGTATCGAGGAATTGGAAAATCAGCTGAAGCATCTGGAGGAAATGAACCGATGGACGCTCGAGTCCCTGTCCATGGTCACGTCAATCGGCGATTTTCAGTCTTCTATCCAGAACGAACAAGCGGAAATTGATATTCTCAAAATTACGTCCGAAAGGATCAAGCGGCTGATTGATTTCGAAGCGATCGCCTTTTTTTCGATTAACAATTTCGATCAAAGTTTCAACGCAACATATACGGAACCGCCATCTCAGACCGAGGCCATTCAAAAAGAAGCCGACCGGCTCATCCAGAACGGTACCTTTTCCTGGGCGCTTCATCAAAACAGGGCCACCGTTGTGCCCACGGAATTTTTTGGGAAAACTGCCATCCTCCACCCTCTGGCGACGAAAAACCGGATCCGCGGAAATTTCATCGGATTCATACGGGGCGACGGCCGGCACATCTATGACGCCTCGCTCCATCTGCTTTCCATCGTTCTCCTGAACAGCGCCAACGCCATTGAAAGCTTCGAGCTTTACGAAATTTTTCGGGGCCAAAACAGGTCACTGGAGGAAGTCGTCGCCGAAAGAACCAAAGACCTCCAGGCCGCGCACGATCTGGCGGAGGAGGCCAACCGGG
>JAQBZT010000086.1 GCA_027622355.1 bacterium
GCAGCCACGGGCTGGCGGATGCCCGCCTCATCGCAGACCCGGCGGGAGAGAAGACCCACTGTTCCGATCTCGGCACCCTCCGAGAGAATGCCGGCCACTCCCCCCGCCTCGAAAGCCGGCGGCGCGTCTTCCTTGGTGCGGAAAGAGAGGGCCGGAAGCCGCAGTGCCTCGGCGAGATACTCGAGAGCCCCCTTGAGGTCGAACAGCGCGGGGAGAAGAAGCGTCTCCCCGCCGGGCACCGCCCCCGCCGGCCAGAGCGCGGGGGGAAATGTCTCCGTCAGGATCGCCGCCAGCCGCGCCTCCTCCCGGGGCAGGGGGCCGCCCCCTCCCTTGTGGAAGGTCTGCCCGATCTCGAAAAGAAGCACTTCATCCAGCCCGCGGTTCAGGTTCAGGGCCGCATTGCCCAAAAGACCCGCGAGAAGGGTGGTCCGCATCACATCCATCTCGGCGCTCAGGGGATTTCGAAGCGGAACCACATCCGCCCCGCCCAGGCCGAGGCGCTCCAGGGCGGCGCCGCTCACAAAGCTGTAATTGATCGCCTCATCAAAACCCGCGGCCACCATCGCCTCGCGGCCCTTCTCCTCCAGCTCCCTTCGCGGGGAGGGCGGGGCCGGCGGGCGCGTCGTGGGCGGGAGGGTCGCGGCGAACTGATCGTATCCCTTCTGGCGGGCCACCTCCTCGATCAGATCGATCTCGCGCTCGATGTCGGGCCGGAAGGTGGGTACCTCCACCACGTATTCGTCCTTGCCGGCGGCTTCGAGCTTCATCCCGAGGGCTTCGAGTTCCTTGCGGATCTCCCGCTTCCCCACCTTCTCGCCCAGAAGGGCCGCAATCCGCCTGGTTCTGAGGCGCACGCGGGCGGGGCGTACCGGCTTCGGGTAGGCGTCCACCACACCGGGGGCCACCTCGCCGCCCGCCGTCTGCCGGATAAGTTCGATCGCCCAATCGGCCGCCCGGCGCGTTCCGCCCGGGTCCACCCCCCGCTCGAAGCGGTAGGAGGCCTCGGAGTTCAGGCCGAGGCGCCGCCGGGTGCGCCGGATGGTGGCGGGCGCGAAGTACGCGCTCTCCAGAAGGATGTTCCGCGTCCCATCGCCGACCTCGGAGTTGAGACCGCCCATCACGCCGCCGATGGCCACCGGGCGCCGGGCGTCGCAGATCATCAAATCGCCCACGTCCATCTTCCGCTCCTGCCCATCGAGGGTGCTGAAGGGCCCGTCCACGGGCTCCCACGTGCGGACCACGATGCGCCCTTCGGCCAGCAGGCCCATGTCGAAGGCGTGCAGCGGCTGGCCGAGGCTGAACATGACGTAGTTCGTTACATCCACCACGTTGTTGATGGGCCGCATCCCGGCGATCTTGAGCCTCTGCTGCATCCAGGCCGGAGAGGGACCGATCTTCACCCCCCGGATAACACGGGCGATGTAGCGCGGGCACTTGTCCGCATCGCGGATTTCCACCGCGCACAGCTTCTCCGCGGAATCCGCACCCTCCTCGGCAACGGCCAGCTCGGGAATGCGCAGCGGCCGGCCCAAAATGGCGGCCGCCTCGCGCGCCACCCCGAGAACGGAGAGGCAGTCGGCCCGGTTGGGGGTGATGCCGATCTCAAAGACACTGGTGTCGAGGCCGAGCGCGGCGGCGGCGGAAGAACCCACCGGCGGGGCACCCTCCAGCACGAGGATGCCGCCGTGATCCTCGCCGATCTCAAGCTCGCGGGCCGAGCAGATCATCCCCTCGCTGGTTTCCCCGCGGATTTTGGCCTCTTTGATCTGCTGGCCGTCCGGGAGCCTCACCCCGGGGCGGGCGAGAACGATGCGCTGGCCGGCCGCCACGTTGGGCGCGCCGCAGACCACCCGCCGCTCCCGAAGTCCGTCATGGACCCGGCAGAGCTTGAGCCGGTCGGCACCCGGATGGGCCTCGGCGGTGAGCACCTCACCCACGACAAAACCCTTCAGGCGCTCTCCGGGCTGATCGAGCCCCTCGACCTCGAGCCCCGCCATCGTGAGGCGCTCGGCAAGCTGCCCGGCGAGGCCCGGCGCCTTGGGATCGATCTCAACGAAATCGGCTATCCAGTCCAGACTGACGCGCATGGCGCTCCTCCCGCTCTCCGCCTAAAACTGCCGGAGCATGCGGATGTCGTTTTCGAAGAAAAGCCGGATGTCGCTGATGCCGTAGCGGAGCATGGCCACCCGCTCCACCCCCAGACCCCAAGCGAAGCCGCTCCACTCCTCGGGATCGTAGCCCACCGCCTCGAGCACCGCCGGGTCCACCATTCCCGCCCCGAGCACCTCCATCCACGCCCCGCCGTTCATCCACTCGCAGGAGATATCCACCTCGGCGCTCGGCTCGGTGAAGGGAAAGAAACTCGGCCGCAGACGCACCCGGAACTCGGGCCCGAAGAGGGCCTCCACGAACGCCTGAAGCGTTCCCTTCAGGTCCGTGAAGCTCACCCCGCGATCCACATAGAGGCCCTCGACCTGATGGAACATCGGCGAGTGCGTCACGTCCGCATCGCAGCGGAACACCTTGCCGGGCGCAATCACTTTCACCGGCGGCGGCTGCTTTTCCATGATGCGGATCTGGACGGGTGAGGTGTGGGTCCGAAGGAGTACATCGTCCGAAACGTAAAAAGTGTCCTGCATGTCGCGGGCGGGGTGATCCTTCGGGATGTTGAGGGCCTCGAAATTGTAGTAGTCGAGTTCCACCTCGGGCCCTTCGGCGACGGAGTAGCCGAGGCGGGTCAGGACAGAGATGATCTCGTCCATCGTCTGCACGATGGGGTGGCGGTGGCCGCGCCGCGGGCGCCTCCCGGGGACGGTGAGGTCGATCCGGGGGCTAGCCGGCCCCGCGGCCGCCCCGGCCTGAAAAGCGCCCGACGCGATCTCCACCGCTTCGAAAAGATAGGTCTTCCCCCCGCGCTCGGTGAGATGGGGGGCGAGCACTTCCTGGAGCCCCGCCGGCCCTCCATCCTTGATGGCGGCGACGCCTTTTTCGATAAGGTCCCGCAGGTTATTCGCCAGGGGGCCGACCGTGCGCTTCTCCTCGGGGGAGAGATCCTTCAGGCCGCGCATTACCTCGGTCAGCAGGCCGCTTTTTCTTCCCAGAAAGCGCAGGCGGACTTCCTCGGCCGCATCTGCGTTCCGTGCCGCGCCGAGCGCCGCCGCCGCCTCTCGGAACAATTCCTGAAGATTGGTTTCACTCATGACTTTGACCGGGGCGAGAGGGGCATCTGGAAAATCCCGAAAAAAAAGCTCCGCCCAAGATGGCGGAGCTTGATGATAACACCGATTGGCGTGCTAGCTCTGCGCCCGGGCTAACTCGACGAGCTGGGCAAACGCGGGCGGATCGGCAACCGCCAGATCGGCCAGCATCTTCCGGTTCACCTCGATGCCCGCTTGTTTGAGCCCATGCACGAAGGTGCTGTAGTTCATCCCGAGCACCCGGACAGCCGCATTGATGCGGACGGCCCACAGGCGGCGGAACTCGCGCTTTCGCACCCGGCGATCGCGGGTGGCATAGGCCAGCGCCCGCAGGACGGTTTCTTTGGCCGAGCGGTACCGCTTGGAGCGGGCGCCGCGGTAGCCCTTGGCCGATTTCAGCAGCCGGCGGTGGCGGGTTCTTCCGGCGGGTTTGCCCGTGGAACGAGGCATTTTTTCTTATCTCCTGCTGTCTGAGTGTCTGAGGACACGGGGCGGCCGCCATCCCTCACGGGAGAGGGAGCCGCTTTTCAAAGGCCCGGAATATACCCGCCTGCGGGGAAGCCTGCAACCCCGCCGGAGGGGGCGCTCATCCCCTAAAGATAGGGGAGAAGGCGCTTGACCAGGGCGTGATCGGCGCTTGAGACGATAAGTCCCTGGCGCAAATTGCGCTTCCGTTTCCGGGTCTTTTTGGTCAGGATATGGCGGTGAAAAGCCTGATTTCGCTTGATTTTCCCGCTTCCCGTCACCTTGAAGCGCTTGGCCGCCCCCCGGTTGCTCTTCAGCTTCGGCATCTTCTTATCCTTCCTTAGGATTCGGGGGTATCGACCCCGGGTGAATCTGACGCGCTATCTTCCACAGATGCCTGGGCTTTTTCAAGTGCCTCCGCCATTGGCGCCTTCAATTCCCCGTCCTGCGGAACCTCCTCCTTCGGGGGCTTCTCTCCGCTTCCGCTCGGGAATTTCCCGGGTTTTGGGGCAAGAATCATCACCATGTTGCGGCCCTCGAGCTTGGGCGCCTGCTCGATGTCCGCGATTTCCATCAACTCGTTGGAGAGCCGATCGAGCAATTTCCGTCCGAGGTCGGGGTGGGTCACTTCACGGCCCCGGAACATGATCGTCACCTTCGCCTTGTTCCCATCGTGGAGGAATCGCTCGGCGTGCCGTTTCTTGAAGTCGTAGTCGTGGTCATCGATTTTCACCCGCATCTTCACTTCCTTGACTTCCACCACCTTCTGGCGCTTGCGGGCGTCGTGGGCTTTCTTCTGCTGGACGTACTTGTAGCGCCCGTAATCCATGATCTTGCACACGGGCGGATCGGCGTTGGGGGACACCTCGACCAGATCGAACCCACGGCCATCTGCCGCCGCCAGGGCTTCTTCGATTGGCAGCACCCCCAGCTGCTCGCCATCCTCGTCAATGACGCGAACCTGCGGCACGCGAATTTCCTCGTTTGCGCGCGGACCCTTCGGCTGCGGCCGCGTATCGCGCCCGCCACGGGAGCGCAAAACCATATTATCCCTCCCCAGGAATGAAGGCGCGGACATCAATGTCCGCGCGAATCCGCCGGACCGCTTCATCGAGCGGAACGGCACCCATGTCCCCCACGCCGCGCACCCGCAGCGCCACCTGACCCTGTTCGGCTTCGCGGGCACCGACAACCAGCATGTAGGGGACTTTCTCGACCTGTGCTTCGCGTATCTTGTAGCCGATCTTTTCGTTCCGGAAATCGCCCTCGGTGCGGAAACCCTCTGCCACCAGGCGCGCGAGCGCCTCCCTCGCAAAGGGAAGCTGCGCATCCGTTATCGTCATCACGCGGGCCTGCACCGGCGCGAGCCAGGTCGGAAACGCCCCGGCGTAATGCTCCACCAGGCCGCCCACGAACCGCTCCATCGAGCCCAGCACCGTCCGGTGGATCATCACCACCTTGTGCCGCTCGCCGTCGGCGCCGACGTAATTGATGTCGAAGCGCTTGGGGAGGTTGAAGTCGAACTGGATGGTGGGACCCTGCCAGCCGCGCCCGAGGGCGTCGTGCATCTTGATGTCGATCTTCGGGCCGTAAAAAGCCGCCTCCCCTTCGATGCGCTTGTAGGCGATGCCCTTCTTCTCGAGCGCCCTGCGGAGGGCTTCCACGGCGGCGGCCCAGTCCTCCGGCTCGCCGGCGTACTTGCTGAAATCGGCCGGGTCGTGCACCGAGAGCTCGGTGCTGAAATTCTCGTAGCCGAAGGTTTTCATCATGAAATGGGCCAGATCGATAACGCCGATCACTTCCTCCTCGGCCTGTTCGAGGGTGCAGAAGATGTGGGCATCGTCCTGGGTGAAGCCCCGGACGCGGAGCATCCCGTGAAGCGCGCCGCTCCGCTCATAGCGGTAGACCGTCCCGAGCTCGGCCAGCCGGTAGGGCAGATCGCGGTAGCTGTGGGTGTGCTGCTGGTAGATGAGGATGTGGCCCGGGCAGTTCATCGGCTTGAGCACGTACTCGTCCTCATCGATGTTCAGGACGTACATGCTCTCCCGGTAAAAGTCGTAGTGGCCCGAGGTGCGGAAAAGAACGTCCCGGGCGATGTGCGGGATGGAGCAGAGTTGATAGCCGCGCTTGACGTGCTCATCTTCCCAGAAGCGCTCGATCGTCTTCTTGACGATGGTCCCCTTGGGCTGCCAATAGATCAGCCCGCTGCCCGCCTTGTCGTCCACGAAAAAAAGATCGAGCTGCTTCCCCAGAACGCGGTGATCGCGGGCCTTGGCTTCCCCGAGACGCCGGAGATGTTCCTTGAGCGCTTCCTTGGTCGCGAACGCCGTCCCGTAGATGCGCTGGAGCATCTTGTTTCTTTCATCGCCCCGCCAGTAGGCCCCCGCCACGTTGAGCAGCTTGAAGTGGCGCAACACCCCCGTCGAGGGGGCGTGCGGCCCGCGGCAAAGATCGACAAAATCGCCCTGCCGGTAGATCGAGAGGGCCTCGCTTTCGGGCAGATCGTTGATCATCTCGATCTTGTAGCTCTCCCCGCGTTCCTCGAAGAGCGAGAGCGCCGCGGGCCGGTCGAGATCCTCGCGCCGGATCGGCAGCTTCTTCTTGGCAATTTCCTTCATCCTCCCCTCGATCGCTTCCAGATCCTCGGGGATGAAGGGGCGCTCATAATCAATGTCGTAGTAAAAGCCGCTGTCGATTGGCGGACCGATGGTGAGCTGGGCGCCGGGGTAGAGCTCCCGCACCGCCTGGGCCATCAGGTGGGCGGTGCTGTGGCGCAGGATCTCGAGTCCCTCTTCCGATTCGGGGGAAACAAATTCGAGCCGGGTGTCTTTCGCGGAAGCACGATCCAGATCGACGAGTCGACCGTCCACCTTGACCGCAATCGCATCCTTGGGTGGATTCAAACTGGATTCAACAGTCATAGAACCGGGCGCCTGGCACCAATAAACGCTCCTCTTTCTTCCCGGACTTTCCAGAGTTCCAGAACGATGCAGTGGAGCTGAATATCGAAAGGAAAATCCAAATCACCCCGTCCCTTTCCTTTTTCGTGGTAGGCGCGGGCGGTTTCGAACCGCCGACCTCTTGCGTGTCAAGCAAGCGCTCTCCCCCTGAGCTACGCGCCTTTGTAACCGGAAAAATGATAGGTTGGCGGCCCGGAAAATGTCAATCCACCAGAACCCGCTTCCCTCGCCGTGCACCGCGCAAAAAGAAAACTCCGCCTCATCTTCCGCCCGGGGAGATCCGCCGCGTGCGGCCGGTCTCTTTCTTTGTGCCCGAGGGAGGCGCCTTGCGGGCCGAGGAAACCGTCTTGCGCTGCCGGGGCCGGATAGCGGAGGCCTTTCCTTTCGAGGCCACTGGCATATTTTTCGCGGCCGTCAAGCACGCGGACACGATATCGTCCATGCTTTCGACAAAAATCACATTCATCCCGAGCGGACCTTCCTCCTCCACCTCGCGCACATCCTTTTCGTTTTCCTTTGGGAAAATAACGTTGGGGATCCCGTTCCGGCGGGCCGCCAGCATCTTTTCCTTCACCCCGCCCACGGGCAGGACGCGGCCCCGCAGCGTCACCTCGCCGCTGATCGCCACATCGTGGCGCACCTTCCGGCCCGTGAGCGCGCTGGCCATCGCCAGCGCCATCGTCACACCGGCCGAGGGTCCATCCTTGGAAATCGCTCCCTCGGGAAGGTGGATGTGGATGTCCTTCTTTTCGTGGAAATTGGCGGGGATGCCGAGTTCCTTGGCCCGCATCCTGAGCCAGGAGAGTCCCGCCCGGGCGCTCTCCTTCATCACCTCGCCGAGCTTCCCGGTCAGGGTCAACACCCCCTTGCCGTCGTAGACGCCGACCTCCACGGGAAGAAGCACGCCCCCGGCCGAGGTCCATGCCAGCCCGGTGGCAACCCCGACTTCCGCCCTCGATTCAGGCCGCTCGGGGATGAAGCGGGGAATCCCGATATACGTCTCCAGTGCGGCCGCTGTTATGCGAACCAGCTGCTTGTCCTTCCGGGCGCGGCCCTTCTTGGCCGCCTTTTTCTCCCGCCGCTTCTCGACGAGGCGCCGCGCCACCTTCCGCGAAAGATTCCCCAGCTCACGCTCGAGGTTCCGCACGCCGGCCTCGCGCGTGTACTCCCGGATGATCCGGAGAATGGTCGCGTCCTCGACCTCGAGCATCTTTTCGTCCAGCCCGTTCTCCTTCCGCTGGCGGGGAAAGAGAAAACGCCGCGCAATCTCATACTTCTCCTCCTCGGAGTAGCCGGCGATGCGGATGATCTCCATCCGATCGAGGAGCGGGCCTGGTATGGCATCGGTGGTGTTGGCGGTCGCGATGAAAAAGACCCGGCTCAGGTCGTAGTCCACCTCCAGGTAGTGATCGCTAAAGTGCCGGTTCTGCTCGGGATCGAGCACTTCCAGCAGGGCCGAGGCGGGGTCTCCCCGGAAGTCGGCGCTCATCTTGTCCACTTCATCGAGCATGAAGACGGGATTCAGCGTACCCGCCTTTTTCATGGACTGGATGATCCGCCCCGGAAGCGCCCCGATGTAGGTGCGGCGGTGGCCCCGGATTTCGGCCTCGTCCCGGATCCCTCCGAGAGAGACGCGGACGAACTTGCGCCCCAGGGCGCCTGCGATGCTCCGCCCGAGAGATGTTTTTCCCACGCCGGGCGGACCGACAAAGCAGAGGATGGGCCCCCGAATCGCCTTATTGAGAATCTTCACGGCCAGATGCTCGAGGATGCGCTCCTTCACCTTCTTGAGGCCGAAGTGATCCCGCTCGAGGACATCCCGCGCGACCGTCAAGTTGTTCTGATCGCGCGTCCGCTCCTTCCAGGGGACATCAATAAGCCATTCGACGTAGCCGCGGACCACCGAGGACTCGGCTGAAAGAGGCGCCATCATCTCCAGGCGCCTGATCTCTTTTTCGACCCGCTCGGTAATCTCCTTGGGCAGGAGAACTTTCTCCGCCCGCTGGCGCAGCTCCTCTCCCTCGGTGGCGACACCATCCACCTGACCGAGTTCGCGCTGGATCGCCTTGAGCTGTTCGGTGAGATAAAACTCCTTCTGGTTGTGGTCCATCTGCTGCCGTACTCTTCCGCGAACCTTCCGCTCCATCTTCAAGAGTTCGATCTCGCCATCGAGAAGGCCGCGCAGGGCGGCGATGCGCTCTTCGACGTTCACACACTCGAGAAGACGCTGTTTTTCGGAGAGCTTGAAGGAAACGCTCGCTGCAATCGCATCAGCCACACTCGAGGGCGTCCCCATGTTTTCCACCGCGGCGTACACTTCGTGCGGAATCCGGTGATTGATGCGTAGATAATCCTCAAAATGGAACAACAGATCGCGGCACTGGGCGGCGGTCTCGGGCGGGATGTCCTCTTTCTCATCGATTGACAGCACCTCGGCCCACGTTCCATCGCCGTTGGTCTGGCAGCCGACCAGCCGGGCGCGCTGCACCCCCTCCAGGAGCACTTTGAAGGTGCCGTCGCTCAGGCGCAGCACCTGAAGCACCTCGGCCACCGTTCCGACCTCATAGAGGTTTTCCGGTTCGGCTTCCTCGACGCGGGAATCGCGCTGGGCGACGACGAAGATCTGCTGGGCCTGCGGAGGCATGGATTCAATCGTGGCGATCGAGCGGCCGCGCGAGACGAATACAGGAGAGATCATGTGCGGGAAAAAAACCATATCCCGCACGGGGAGGCAGGGCAGAAGACCGGTTTCAGCTTTCAAACATTCCTCGCAAAACGAGAGAAGAGGGGCACAGACACCGCATGAAACTTAACTGGCTTTCTCAAAAACCAACAACGGCGACTCTTTCCGGTGGACGACATTTTCGTTGATCACGATTTCTTTCACGTCGCTCATGGACGGAAGGTCGAACATGGTCTCGAGCATAATATCTTCGAGAATACTGCGAAGCCCCCGGGCACCGGTCTTGTGCTCAAGCGCCTGGATGGCGATCTGCCGGATCGCCGACTCGGTGAAGCGGAGGGTCACATTTTCGAATTCGATCAATTTCTGGAATTGCTTGACGAGGGCGTTCCGGGGCTCGGTCAGCACCCTCACCATCGCCTCCTCGTCGAGCTCGCCCAAGGTGGCCACGACGGGAAGGCGCCCCACAAACTCCGGGATCAGGCCGTATTTCAGGAGATCCTCCGGCAGCACCTGGTTGATAATCTCCGTCAGGGAGGCCTTGCCCGCCGAGTTCAACTTCGCCTCGAATCCCATCCCCTGCCGGCCCACGCGCTGGCGAATCAGCGTGTCGAGCACCACGAAGGCGCCCCCGCAAACGAACAAGATG
>JAQBZT010000087.1 GCA_027622355.1 bacterium
CCCGCCGGGGCCGCCGGTGAATGAAGAGGGCCGGATGCACCAGCATCTCGTGGTAGATGAACTCGTCCCGCTCGGTGGTCTGCACCGCCCCATCAAGAATGAGCATGCGCCCGAAATGCTCCGTCCCGATGATGCGGACGTGCTGGAAGGGACTCTGCTCCTCAAAATAGGTGCGGCGCACCTGGATGGTAAATCCGGTCTGGGGGGTGTGGAATTCCGTGTACCAGGTCTTCCCCGCGGGAGGGGCGCCTGGAATGATGACTGGGGGCTTGGCCATATCCATGCCTAGTCCCAGAGCACTACAGCGGCGAAGGCCGCTCCCTTCTTCTTCACCACATGCCCGGCCACAACGCTTTTGAGGGCTTTCACTTTCTGGCCGCGGAACTCCATGCCCTCGACGGCCATGCGGCGCACTTGCTCTTCCACGACCGCCTCGGGGGCGAAGTCATGGTGTTCCATGATGAGGCCGCAGTGATCTTCATCTTCGGGATAGGCGATGGCAACACCCGCCGTCAGCATCTGTCCCGGCTCGGAAGAGGTGATGGAGGAGTATGCGACCGGCACGAGGGCGCCCTGGGGAAAGCGGACGGGCGAAATCTCCTGGCACCGGGGAGGAAGAATGCTGCTCAGGCGGACCAGGTTCGTATTGCCCACACCGGCACTCAAGAGCGCGGCGTCAAACGCATTCAGTTCCGAAAAACCTTCGGCGCAGCCGCAAACCATGAAATATTTGGTGGGGGTCGAAATGACCATGGCGCTGCTTTCTCCTGAATGGACCACTCGCTTAGAGGGAGACCGCTTCTTCCGTGCTGATGGGCGGCCCCACGAGAACCTCGGGGCGTCCCCCAATGGCTTCTCCAAGAATGCCCCGCGAAATCTCTTTCGCCACAACACGCTCGGCACCGAAGGACTTCTCCAGCAGGCGAAAAGCGGCATCGACATCCACCGGGCCGCAGGAGAAGTAGTCCACCGCCGCATAGCCGTACTCCGGCCAGGTATGGACCGCCAGATGACTCTCCTGGACCACCACCACCCCGCTGACCCCGTGCGGGCTGAAATGATGAAACACGCTCTGGACGATCGTCGCACCACTGGCATCGGCGGCCGCGTTCATATACTGCTCAATCACCTGCGGATCGTTCAGAACACTGGGACTGCAATCGTAGAACTCGGCGAGAATGTGGCGGCCCAATGCATTCACAGGCATCTTCCTCCCATCCGCGGGACCTTCTCCCGTAGACACGACAAGGCGGTGTGCCGTCCCCAGTTAAAAACTCGGTGGCGTTGAAACCCACAATATCTTGGCCGGCTGCTTCGAGGTGTTCATCACCCCGTGGGTGCGGTCGGCAACATAGTAAAAGCAATCTCCCCGGCGGGCCGTGGTCTGCCATTTTCCGTACTTGACGACCACCTGTCCCTGAAGCATGTAGCCGAACTCCTCGCCTGCGTGAGATTTTTCCTCCAGTTTTTCACCCGGCGCAAGATTGACAATCGCCGGTTCCATCTCGCAATTCGCCGCGCCGGGCACCATCAACTCGAACTCGCTGACCTCCGGGTAGGTGTCTGCGCTGGTCCGATCGGTGGGGCCGAAAACAAAACGCTCCTCGTCCTGCCCGCGGAAGAACTCGACGATATCCGTGTCCAGGGCCCGCAGAATCCCCATCAGGCTCTCCAGCGAGGGCGAGGTCAGGTTGCGCTCAAGCTGGCTGATGAATCCCTTGGTCAGATTCGATCGGGAGGCCAACTCTTCCTGGGTCAGATCGAAGGAACGCCGCAGGTCGAGAATCCGCTCCCCGATGCGCAAGAAGCTGTGCTCGCTCCGCTGCCTGCGTACTCTCTCGGCTGGTTCGCTTGCCCGTCCCATGATCCACCCCTTCGAACCGACCCCAGGCAGGGAAACGAAACGCCAAACGACCCGGAAACGGCGTCCGCCCGATTCCTCCGCGGAGTTTAACAAACTAAACAAATGAAGAGTCATTCATTAAACAAGGCGGAGAATATATATAGAGATTTTGGGGGGATGTCAACGATTTTTCCGTCTCCCTTTTTGAGAATTTTTCCCCAAGGGACACGGCGCACCCGCCCCCCGGCTGGGAGATTTCCTTGCCCGGTGGCATGATGGGGGGTATGGAGTCCTGCAAATCCAGCAAAATCAATAGACTCTGCTGCGGGCCGATTCAGGGAGAGCGCCGTGAGCAAGACCATCCCCGTGGAAACATTTGAGCAGGTGGACATCCGGGTGGGCTGGATTCTAAAGGTGGGGGCGTTCCCGCGGGTCAGAAAATCCCTCCCCGTCACAGAAAACGCTAGGCGGCATTTGGGAAGAAGAGAGCATGGCTTTTTGCGTTTTTTTTAAAAACAGGTATTTATTGCGTGTTGTGGCCGCTACTTCCGCATAAGGCCGAAGCTGAAGCCTTTGATGAGGTGCTTCTGGATGAGGATACCCAGTATCACCACGGGCACCGTGATGACGGTGCCGATGGCGGCCTGGGGACCGTAGAGGCGGCCCTCGACCGCGCTCTGGAACTTATTGAGCAGCACCGGAAGGGTTGAGATCTTCGGCTGGGTCAGCGTCAGGGCGAGGAGAAACTCGCTCCAGTTCAGGATGAAAATAAACAGGAAGGTCACCACCATCCCCGGCGCCACGAGCGGGACGACCACCCGCCGGAGGGTGTAGATGCGCCCCGCCCCCATGAGTTTCGCCGCGTGCTCGAGGGTGTAGGGCACCTCGTCAATGAAGCTGAGCATCATCCAGATAACGAAAGGCAGCGTCGTCGCTACATACAGCAGCCCCAGCCCCGTGTAGGAGTCGAACAGGCTCAGCCGCGTGCCCGTGATAAATTCTGTCGCATAGGGAATCAGAATGGCGTAGTACATCACGATGGGGATGGCGATGACGATGGGCGGGACCATGCGGATGGTCAGAATCATGTAGCGGAAATTCTTCCCGCCCACGCTATAGCGCGAGATGGAGTAGGCGAGAAACGTCCCCAGCAGAAGGGACAGCAGGGAGCTCGCCGAGGCGATAAGAGCCGAATCCCCCAACGAACTCCAGATATTGAATGCCTGCTCGGTCGCTTCCCGGCTGAGTTTCTCGTCGAATCCGCTGGCGGAGAAGGCGAAGATCTGCTGGTAGTTGAGCAGGGTGGTCTTGTAGCCCCCTCCCAAAAACGACGGCAACCAGCTTGGTGGCCAGGTGACCCAGTCGCCCGAGTCCTTGAACGAGGTCGAGATCATCCAGAAGATGGGAAACAGGACGATGGAGGCCCAGCCCAGCAAAACGCCATGCCGGAACCAGGAGAAAAGATTGTAGCGCTTGGCGAAAGAAATCTCCGCCTTCCTGGAATGGGCGTCGTTCATCATCCGATCTGCTCCTCTTGGACGATGGCCCGCTCCCGGACGAGCAGATGAATTCCGTAGAAGATGAGAAACGAGAATATGATGAGCAGCAGGACCGATGCGGCGGCGCCGAAGCTGTACTTGTTAAACTGCCAGACCTGTCTCCATAGGAAAAAGGCGACCGTTTCGGTCGAAGTGCCGGGGCCCCCGAAGGTGAGCAGGACGACCTGGTCGAAAAGCTTGAGCGCCTCCATCGACCGGATGATGACGGCGATGAGGATGGCGGGTTTCAGCAAGGGAAGTTGCACCCGCCAGAAAATCTGCCACCGGCTCGCCCCCAGGACACGGGCGGCGTGGGAGAGCTGCTCCGGCAGCGCGGTGAAGCCCGACAAGAAGATTAAAAAGGTGAGCGAGGTCCACTGCCAGACGTCCGCGAGGATGACCGCCCATTGAGCGGCGACCGGGTGGGAGAGCCACCGGACGCGGGGGTTGATTCCGAACAACTCCAAAAACGGGGACAATATCTGGTTGAGGGGCCCGGAGTCCACGTAAATCATCGAAAAGTTGTAGCCCACGACGACCGGAACCACCATCATCGGAACCAGGAAGATGGTGATGTAGATCTTCCTGCCGCGGAACTCCCGGTAGACGAACATCGCCAGCAGGAAGCCGATAACCAGCTCGAGCGACACCGCCACCCCGGCGAAATAAAACGTCCGCCCCAGTGCCCACCAGAAATCCACGTCGCCGAGGACCTGGGCATAATTTAAAAAGCCGTAAAAATAGGCTGTCTCGAACGGCCGGCTGGCGCGCCATTTGAGCAGGCTGATGTAAATCGTCAGGATGAAGGGAACGGCGAGAAGGAGGAGGAAAGTCCCCTCCACCATGATGAACGGAATCAGGCGGAAGACGCGCTCCTGCCGAAACCAGGCGGCAAGGCCCTTCTTGGAACGCGACTTTGGCGTAACGCCTTCAGGTGATTGCATCTCGCAACTTACCGTCTCATCGGCGGCGGACGCCCCGAGAGAGCGCCCGCCGCCGGAAAATGGTTATCTAAAATTTATCAATATAAGCGCCGCTGGCCACACCCTTACGCCAGGCGCGAACCTGATTTTTGCGCCCGACATCTTTGGTGATCTTGTTCCAGCCGCTCTCGATCCGCTTCGCGGCCTCCTTGGCGCTGATGTTCCCCTGCATGACAAGCGAGAGATTTTTGTCGAGGACGTTGAAGTACTCGTAGTTGCCCTCGATCATCAGCAGCGAGGTCGCGACCTTGGCATTCGCCAGCGTCGTTTCGATCATCTGTTTGCCGAATTTCGAGACGACGGCGGGGGCCGTCAGGTTCGACTTCCGCATCGGGTCCCAGAAGCCCTTGGGATCGGCAATAAGCTCGTCGCCCTTGGTCGGGGCGGTGAGCCACTGGAGGAAATAGTAGGCGAGCTCGGGATGTTTGCTGTAGCGGCTGACCGCCCAGCCGGCTCCCGCCGCCTGCGGGGAACGCCGAACGAGCTTGCCCTTCACTTTTACGCCCGGAACCATGCAAGTGATCTGCTGGTCCTTGATCGTGCTCTTGGGGTTCTTGTTGCCGTAGCCGACAATCGACGGGAAAGACATGACCGAAAATGCCTGTCCGCTTCCCCAGAAGGGATAAATCTGCGGCGTGCCCCAGCCCTGAACGTCGGGGGGCATGTATTTCACAATGGAAGCAAACCCCTGAATCGCCGTGACGCCCTGCGGGGTATTAATCCGCGGGTTCATGTTTTTGTCGAAGAGCAGCCCGCCGAAGTAGGCCGGGAAATGGCGGTAGGAGAAATTGATGCTCCGGTAGGCCAACGCGCCGTAAAGCGGTTTGTCGAATTTCTTGCCCCAGCGGGTCTGTCCCTTTTCCGTATGGAAGTACTTGGCCATCTGCTCCCATTCGGACATCGTTTCAGGGCAGCCGGGTTCCTTGCCGAACTTGGCCTTGTAGTCGTTCTTGGCCAGATCGGCGATATCTTTCCGGATGACGAGGGCGAGGTGATCGCCGTCGAGAAGCAAAAATGTGAGGTTGCCCTGATACCACTGCTGGGCGCGAAGGCCGGACTCGATGCCCGAGAAGTCGGGTTTTCCCTTTTTCGCGTAGGCATCCAGGGACCGGATCACACCGGCGCCCCAGGCGTCGGGAATGGAGTAGGGGAAGTGGTTGAAGATGTCCCACTGCCCTGTCTTGGCAACGGCTTCGGCCATGATTTTCGACGGAATGTCCGTGTAGCCGTAGGGAATGGACTTGACCTTCACACCCGTCAGCTTCTCCCACTGGCGATCGTATTCCGGCTGCGCGTTTTTGAAGAGCGCATTTTGAAGCACCGTAAGCGTGGGATTTTTCAGGTTATGCTTCTTGATGTAGGCTTTCGCGCCGTTGATGGCGCGCTCCTCCACCGTGGCGCCCGGCAGGACCTGTGCCAGTGCCGGGCCGCCCGCGAGCACGAGGACCGTCGCCGCGGCCAGTATTCCCATTGCGAGTCGTTTCATTTTCCTCCCTCCCCTTCTTGAGATATTGCCGGTTCTTCCCTCTCCGCTCGGCGAACGCCGCACCGCCGGGAGAGGGTCGTTCTTTGGGTATTCCAAGGAAATTGTGCAGAGACATTATCCGCTCCGGGCGGATGGGAATCAAGCGGAGCGGGCCCCGCGACAGCCAGAAAATCAAGCCATTCGCCGGGTGACGAATATCCGGGATTTTGGTATATATCTCCTTGCCGGGCCATCCTGTCCATCTCTCCCGGGGGGAGGGGAAAAGGGCGGCCCGATGGCCGTTTTATACCGGAATCACAGGAGGAAGCCATGCCGGCCGAAATCGAGGTCTACACCACAGAGCCCTGCACCTACTGCATGGCGGCGAAAAACCTGCTCAAGAAGCGGGGTCTTGAATACAAGGAATACCTCGTATTCGGCGGAACCCCCGAGTGGAAAGCCATGCAAGAGCGCACCGGCGGCAAGACCGCCCCCCAGGTCATCATCAACGGCGAGGTTATCGGCGGATTTCCGCAGCTGGCCGTTCTCGACAAGGAAGGCAAGCTGGTCGAAATCAGCGCGAGCTAGCCGCCCGCCGAAAAGCACATCCCAAAAAGCCCTCCGGCCTCCGGGGGGCTTTTTTTGTTCCCCTCTCTTTCGTCCTTGGGCCAGATCGGGCTACTCTAGGGTATCAACGAAAAGAATCCGACATGCGGTGCAACCGTTTCACCTGATCCGGGAGGGGATGGCTATGGCTCTGATGACTGCCGAGGAGTACAAGAAGAGCCTGCAGGACGGCCGGGTGGTCTACTACCGCGGCGAGAAAGTCGAAGATGTCACAACCCATCCCGTCATCGGCGTCGCGGTGAACCACGCCGCCATCGACTACGAGATGGCCGAAGACCCTGAGGACAAAAAACTCGCGCTCGTTGAAGGCCCCGATGGCCCCTACTCGCGCTACTACCACATCCCCCGGAGCGCCGATGACCTCCTTCAGCGGAGCGCCCTCATCGAGCGCGCCACCTACCTCGGCGGCACCCTCGTCGTCCTCATCAAGGAAATCGGCACCGACGCCCTCTGCGCGCTCCACCTCATCGCCGGCCACATGGATCGCACCATGGGAACCGAGTACCTCCCCCGCGTCCGGAAGTTTTTTGAGCACTGCCGCGATAACGATCTCGCCATCGCCGTCGCCCAGACCGACGTCAAGGGCGACCGCGGCCAAGGCCCCTCAGGGCAGTCCCACCCGGACTACTACGTCCGCATCGCCAGCGAGGACAGCGCGGGCATCACCCTGCGCGGCGCCAAGGTGCACACCTCGGTTTCGGCGAATGCACACGAAATCATCGTCCTGCCGACGCGGAACATGGCCCCCGGCGATGAAGCCTACGCCGTGGCCTGCGCGGTACCCGCCAACGCGCCCGGCATCACCATGATCGCCAGCTCCTACGGCAGCCGGAAAAGCAACGAATTCGAAAACCCGATCAGCACGAAGCACAAGATGATGGAAACCCTCACCGTCTTCGATGACGTGAAGGTGCCTTGGGAGCGCGTCTTCATGAAGGGAGAGGGCGAGATGGCGGGCCCGCTCGCCAAGACCTTCGTCGAGTTCCACCGTTTCACGGCGGTGAGCTACAAGCTGCCGCTGGTCGATCTCTTCGTCGGGGCGTCCCACCTCATGGCCGAGTACAACGGCATCCTCCGCGCCGGCCACGTGCGCGACAAGCTGGCCAAGCTCATCAGCTACGCCGAGATCTGCCGCGGCATGACCCGCGAGGCGGCCCGCGAGTGCAAGATCATTGACGGCATCGCCGTCCCCAACGCCGAGCTGATCAACATCGCCAAGCTTCACTTCGCCACTGGCTACCACCAGGCCCTCGCCTGGGTGCAGGACATCGCGGGCGGCCTTCTGGTCACGGGCCCATCGGTCGAGGACATGGACGACCCCCGGCTGGGCGAGCTCGTGGCGAAATACTTCGGCGGCGCGGGCGGCGTATCGGCCGAGGACCGGCTCCGCCTCATGAACCTCATCGCCGAGATCACGGCGAGCGATTTCGCCGGCTACCAAGCCGTCCTCGCCATCCACGCCGAGGGCAGCATCGAGGCGGAGAAGATGACCATCTGGCGCGAGCACGAGGTCCAGCCCGCCGTGGACTACGCCAAATGGCTCGCGGGGATTGGGAAATAAGGGCACACAAAAGATAATCTTGACAAAATGCCTAATTCTTATATATTAAAAGGTGACTTTGACGTTTTTTCGTCAAAAGGAGCCTATAATGATTCGATATATAAGAGTTTCAAACTTTTACTCGATCAATAAACCCCAAGAGATAGACTTAACCGTTGCTCAAAATGCGCCCGACTCTATTGGCAGATTCGCAAAACCCCTTTCAAGTTCCAACGAACGCATCCCAAAAGTTGTAGCAGTATTCGGTCCTAACGCATCCGGCAAAACAAACTTCCTCCGCGCCATCACTTTTTTAAAGTGGCTAGTTTCCTCTTCGTTCGATTTAAAAGTTGGAGAATCACTTCCTTTTTCTCCATTCGGTACAAAAGAGGGATTTAAAAACAACACACAAATCACGATTGAACTCGATGGGCAAATATTCAATTCAGAGAAGCGTTGCATTTACAAATACGAAGTAGAAATCAAAAATAATCTCCCTGGACCTTCTGAAATCATATACGAAATGTTGGCCTACGCACCAGAAAGCAGATTTCGAAAAATTTTCGAACGAGAACATTCCAATTTAAAATTCGGAGATTTTTTTGACATAAAAAAAAGCGACCCGCGCCGCGAAACAATTCGACCGAATTCCAGCTTAATTTCAACATTTGCAAAGTTTGGTCATCCAATGGCCTCATGGATTCTAAATGGAGTGAATTTACTGCAAACAAATATTACCTTTTCTACCACGTATAAAATTCCAGAAGATTCCGCAACTCAGTATTATATTAAAGATGAAAAAGCTCTGTCGAATCTTAATAAAAGGATTCGTATCATCGACCTAGGAATTGAAGAAGTAAAAATTATACATGAGCAAGGAAAATCAAATCCATATTTTATCCATTCTGGTTTAGGCGCGCCCCTTCTGCTTTTTAGTGAATCCCAAGGCACAAGGAATTTCTATCAATGGTTCCCCTATCTCAACTATGTTTTCAGTACGGGTGGCATAGCTGTCCTTGATGAATTTGATAATGACATCCACCCTCTACTGTTACCTGAAATTCTTTCGTGGTTTTATGATAAAGAAAACAACCCACATAATGCGCAATTAATCATTAGCTGTCACAATGCAACATTGTTGGAACATCTAATCAAAGAAGAAGTTTTTTTCACAGAAAAAAACGATCGCGGTGAAACAGAAATCTACGGATTGAAAAACACCAAAAGTATTAGGCGTGACACTAACATCTACTCGAAATATCTAGGAGGTTCTTTTGGAGCCGTACCTCACATAGGGTAAAATGATGGCAAGGTCCTTTCGACATTCCAGACCACAACGCGCACGCGTGTTTTTGGGGTGCGAAGGACGCAGCGAGCAAGCTTACGGAGTATTTCTCCAGAAAATGGCTGATAACCTTGGATTGCACCTCCATATTGATACATTCCGCGACAGGGTAGGAGGAGGCGATCCGCTCGCCATTGTCGAGCAGGCAGTCACCGAAATGAGGCGGAGAACACGCAATCACGGAAAATATGTTGGCCGAGCAATCCTGCTGGACAGTGACCGACTGGAAGAAAACCCAGAGCGCGACCAGAGGGCAATTCGCCTGGCGCATAATGAAAACATCGTTTTAATATTTCAGAATCCCGATCACGAAGCTTTTCTTTTGAGGCATTTCCAGGGACATGAGAAAGATCGACCTTCGAGGGGAACAAGCCAGCGAGTGCTTCTTTCGGTTTGGCCTGTGTATCAAAAACCCATGATAGGTCAAGATCTTCATCGCCGGTTTTCGATTGAAGATTTGCAAAGAGCTTGTATAACAGAAACAATCCTAAGGGCACCTCTAAAAACCTCCCCTATTTTATCTCTGATGTGATCCAATAGAGGCCTCCCGCCCCGGA
>JAQBZT010000088.1 GCA_027622355.1 bacterium
CGGGTATCGTTTTTCCCGTCGGGCGGCGATCGGTGAAGCTGGCGCCCCCGCAGTTCGAGGGGCTGTCAACGCCCTGGCCGAAGACGCGGGAGGAGATCTCGCCCAGCTTCTGGACGCCGCAGCCGATTTTGGATGCGCCCGCGAGGACCGCCGAATCCCGGATGATCTCCACCTCTTCGAAGATTTTCCTCTCCTGCACGGGGCACAGCCCCACGCGCCGGACGGCGAGCTCGCCGGGCCGGAGCAGAGCGAGGCGGAAGCCGGCGCGACCGTTCGCGAGGACTTGCCGCTCTGTCCGCAGCACATCCCCCTTCGCGATTTCCCGCTGGGCGCATCCCGCGAGAGTGGCGAGAAGAAGAAAAAGAAGAATTTTTCCAGGCGTCTGTCTCATCTTTTCACTCGAAGGGAGAGCGGGCAGCTCAAAACGATTCGTTCTCCCGGAAGAGAATCTCCAGCCCGTGAAGGGGCAGGCCGAAGTCCTGATAGCCGCTGCGGAGGGTATCGGTGTAGCGCCTCGTGGGCCGCGCCCCCCGGAGCGGCGTGCGCATCTGGTAGAGCATGGCGCGCATGGGAGCCTTGTCCGTCAGGATGACGCTTTCTGTGCGGCGGTAGAGGGCGGGGTATCCCTCGTAGTCATCCAGGGCCGGAAGGTCGGCCGTGTGCAGTGCGTAAAGGGCCCCGTGGACCGAATCGCCCGGCGAGGGAGCGATGGTGGCCCAGCCGGGGCCGGGCGGCGCATCCGCCGGCAGGGCGATGCAGAGCCGGTGATTTTCGAGAAGGGCGGGGCCCAGCGGGCGGCTTTCCGGGCACCGTCGGCGCATTTCGGCTTGCGAGAGGTTGGCCCCGTAGGCGAAGTATTGGAGGTGGCGGTCAAACGATTTCGTCGTCTTCCTCGTCGTACTCATCCCAGGCGGCGTCCCTCTGGGGCGGCGCGGATTTACTTTTTCCGAAGCCCAGGAGAATGCGCGCGGAATCTCCGTCCACCGGCGCGGCGGCGTGAATGGCGCCGGCCCGGATCGTGATCATCTCGCCCTTTTCGAGGACCACCAGTTCCTCTTCGACGTTGAACTGCACCCGGCCGTCGAGGAGGACGATGGTCTCTTCCTCGTCATGCGTATGGTAGGGGACAATGGCGCCCGCAGGCTGTTCCACCTCGAAGATGCGGTAGTCTCTCTCGGCCAGCGCGGAAACGATGGCTTCCTGATCGGGCTCGCACTGAAGGGCGAACGCCACATCCTCAACGCGGTAGCTGGATTTCATTTTCGTTTCCTTTCGTGGTCACTCAACCGGCGAGAAGTTCTTTCACCACATCGCTGACGGCCGCGCCCGACGCGCGCCCAGCCAGTTTCTTGGTGAGAGCCCCCATCACCTTGCCCATATCCTTTATGGATGATGCGCCCAACTCTTCGATGGCGGCCTGGGCTTCTTTCCGGATATCGTCTGCACTCAACTGGGCGGGGAGGTAGGATTTGACGATTTCGATCTCGTCGCGCTCTTTTTGCGCCAAATCCGCGCGCGCGCCCTTTTCGTATAGTGAAGCCGACTCCTCACGTCTTTTTACCATGGTTTGGAGGAGTTTGAGAACATCTTCTTCACTGGCCTGTAGGCCATGTTCCTTGTCTTTGTTCAGTATTTCACTCCGGATCATGCGGATGGTGGAAAGGCGCAATACTTCCTTGCCTCGCATGGCATTTTTCATGTCTTCGCTGAGCCGCTCGCGGAAGTCAGTCATTGATGGTTCCTGTCCTATGAGGTGCAGCGGCATTTGACCCGGCCAGTTTAGCCCCGGGAAAGAGGCTTTTTTCGCGGTGCAGCGCCCAGATCAGGGCCGCACCCCCCCCGGCGATGTCGGCCGCGACATCGGCCGCGGAAGCCTGCCGCCCGGGAACGAAAATTTGGTGGAATTCATCCAGAATTCCGTTCAGGGCGATGAAAAGGAAGAGCCATGCGGCCGTCCGCATTTCTGTCCACTCGGGCGCCCTGTGCCGCAGGGGCTGCCACAGCAGCGCCGCCAGGAGGAAAAATTCGCCCAGATGAGCGATTTTGTCCACCCCCTCGGGAAGAAAATATGGCAGATCGGGCACGGGCCGCGCGGAGGCGCCGTGTATCAGGGCGAGACAAACCAGGGCGGGCAGCCAGCGCCACCCGGCCCGGCTGGAGAGGTTTTCCCACACGGGGGGTTGTCTCCTAGGGGAGGGGAGCGACGGCCTCGATCTCTACGAGGAACTCCGGCTGGGCGAGGCTCGAGATCACGAGGAAAGTGTTGGCGGGAGGCGGTCCGGGGAAGAATTCCTTCCGGACCCTTCCCACGGGGCCGCGGAACGCCAGATCGGTCACGAAGACCGTGGTCTTGGCGACATCCTCCATCCGGCCGCCGGCCTCTTCGATGACGTTTTTCATGTTCTCGAGCGCCTGGCGGGTTTGGGCCTCGATATCGCCCGCGCCGACGACGTTTCCGTCGACATCGAGGGGAACCTGGCCCGCCACGTAGAGCGTGCGGCCCGCCTCGACGATGACGCCGTGCGAGTAGTGACCTCCAGGAGGCGCGTTTTTGGTGGCGTTAAAGGTGCTGCGGCGCATGGCGTGAAACCTCCGCGAAAAAGGAAAGAGTTCATTCTTCTTTCGAAAGGGCGGAAAGGCGGACATCGTCGATCCCGGTTTTTTCCAGGTTTCCCACAATCGCCAGCACCGCCTCGTCGAGCCGGATGTATTTTCTCGCCGCCGCCTGAACCTGCTCTTTCGTCACCGCGCGGATGCTGGCGAGGTATTTATCGGCATAGTCCGGCGGAAAGCCGAGCCGCTCGATGGCCAGAATGTAATCGGAGATCTGGGAGGAGGAGGTCAGGCGCGTGGCGAAATTTCCGGTGATGTAGGACTTCGCCTCGGCGAGTTCCTTGTCGGTGACCCCCTCCTTTTTGATGCGCTTGATTTCGGCGATGGATTCAGTGATCGCCTCCCGGGCGCTCTCGTTGCGGGTCTGGAGGAAAAGGCGCCAATGCCCGGAGTCGAGCCCGGCGTCGAAATAACTGTAGGCGGCGTAGACGAGTCCCTTCTCCTCGCGGATGTTATTCAGGATGCGGCTATCGAAGCCGCCCCCGCCCAGGATGTAGTTCATGATCCGGGCGGCGTAGAAATCCGGGTGCGTCCTTCGAAGCGAGCGGTTGGCGAGGATGATGGTGGCCTGGGCGAGGGGCTTGTCCACCTTCTCGAACAAAAGGCCCTTCGGAGCAGGGGCAAGGGGCGCCGGAGGCAGCTGGCCGCCCTCGGCCTTCCAGCCCGAGAAACGCTCCAGAACGAGTTCCCTTGCGCGGGCCAGCGTGATGTCGCCCACGAAAACGAAAATGGCGTTTTTCATCCCGTACCACTTCCGGTGAAAAACGGTGAGATCCTGGTGGCGGATGGCCTTGACGGTCTCCGGGGTGCCGCTCGTCAGGCGCCCGTAGGGGTGTTCGCCGAAGAGGCGCCCGCGCATCTTCTCGTCGGCCAGGCTTCCGGGGCGCTCCATCCGGCGGATGAGGCCGCCCAGGATGCGGCGCTGGGTCTTGGTGAACTCTTTTTGCGGAAATACCGGCCGGCGCAGGATGTCGGCCAGCAGATCCATCCCTTGTTCCAGATCGCGTACGAGAACGCGAAGAGAGGCACCGGCGAAGTCGCGGCCGGCGCCTGCCTCGACGCCTCCGCCGAGCCTATCGTTCAGCTTTTCGATGTCCGAGGCGCTGCGCCCGGCAGTGCCCCGGGCGAGGCTGGCGGCCGTCATGCTGGCCAGTCCGGCGAGCTGGGGCGTTTCATGGCGCGACCCGGCCCGTACCGAGACGCGAATGGTCACGATCGGAAGCTGGGGGGAGTTCTTGACGATCAGGATGCCGCCCCCCGGCAGCTCCTCCCGCTCCATCGTGAGGAGGGCGCCGCGGGACGCGGTGGCCAGCGAAAAAAACGCGAGAAGCGAGAAAGCAAGCGAGATGGTCCGTTTTTGAGTGCGCATGGGTGATCACTTGTCTCCGCTGGTCTTCGGCTTCGGCGGCTGGCCCGGAGCGGGAGATTTCCCGTCCTTGGCCGGTATCAAAATCGCGGTTGTCTTCCGGTCCGGCGTGAGATATTTTTTCGCCACCCGAACGATGTCCCGCCCCGTGACCTTGGCCAGACTGGGCAAGTAGGTTTCGAGAAGCCGTACGTTGCCCGCGATCGCGGCCCGGCCGAGGAGCATGGCGCGGCCGAAATGGCTGTCCATCGAGAAGACGGTCTGGGCCTCGATACTGCGCAGGGCCCTATCGAGTTCCTCGCGGGACACCCCTTTGCGAATCAGTTTGTCGATCTCATCCTGAATGACCGCTTCGACATCTTCCACCTTCTTGCCGGGGGCCATGCGGGAGTAGACGTAAAAGAGCCCCGGGTCCACGGTGATGAAGGAGTAGTCGGCGCCCGTGCCGAGAGAGAGCGAATCCCGCCGGACGAGACGCTGGTAGAGGCGGCTCGTCTCGCCCCCGCCCAGAATCGCCTCGAGCATCACGAGGGCCGGATAGTCCGGGCTTTTCCAGTTCGGCGTCCGGTAGGCGACGGCGAGATAGGGCAGCCGGGCCGGCCGCCGGATCACCAGGCGCTTGGACGCGCGCTGGGGCGGCTCGCTCAGAACTGGCCTGCCCGGGAAGGGGAGGGCGGGCAGCGGGCCGAAGTGCTTCTCGAGCAGGCCTATGGCCTCTTGGGTGTCGAAATCTCCCACGATGACGACGGTGGCGTTTCGCGGGACGTAGTAGCGCTTGTAGAAGGCCGTCAGATCCTCGAGGGTGTAGGTTTTGATGTCGGGCTCCCAGCCGATGATGGGGTTCCCGTAAGGGTGTTTGGTGAATATGGCCGCCCGGAGCTTTTCGTAAAGAGCGCCGGTGGGGCTATCGTCCACCCGCATCTTCCGCTCCTCGAGCACCACCTTGCGCTCGGGCTCGAGGAGGTCTTTTTGAAGAGCGAGGTTGAGCATCCGGTCGGCCTCGAGCTTCATCACCAGATCCAGGCGATCGGAGGCGATGTTCTCGTAGTAGGCGGTGTAGTCAAAGCTGGTGAAGGCGTTGTGGGACCCGCCGTTTCGCTTGACGATGTTGCTGAATTCCTTGGGCCCGTAATTTTTCGTGCCCCGGAACATCATGTGCTCGAGCATGTGGGCGAGGCCCGTTTTTCCGGTTTTCTCTTCCCGGCTTCCGACGCCGTACCACACCTGAAAGACGACGGCGGGCGCCCGCCGATCGGGCAGCAGGAGTGCGCGCAGGCCGTTGGCGAGGCGGTGTTCGGTCACGTTCCAGGGAATTTGAATGAGGCCGGCGGAGGAAGCCGGCCCGCCCGCCTGGGCGGGGAAAGCGAAGGCGGCCAGGAGAATCGCAAGAAACAGCATTTTCCATCGGCGCATATAGGTATCCTCAATTTTTACTGGAGTTTAAAACTTCCGGGTTGACCACGTCCGCCGGGACGCGCCCCCCAAGATAATCCAGCACGCATTGCACGGAATGACGAAGGCAATTTTCGCAGGCATCCTCCCCGATGCCGCCCGTATGGGGGGCGAGCGTAACGTTCTCGAGCGCGAAGATCGGGTGCTTCACGTCGGGCGGCTCCTCGGGGAAAACATCCAGCGCCGCCCCGCGGATGGCGCCGCGCGCAAGCGCATCCGCCAGATCGTCCAGGTTCACGATGGGCCCGCGGGCGCAATTGATGAGGTAGGCGGTGGGCTTCATCCGGGAGATCAGCTTTTTCCCGATCAGCCCCTCGGTTTCCGGGAGAAGGGGAAGATGGCAGCAGATGAAATCCGCCGTTTCCAGGACTTCTTCCAGTGTGCGGAAAAAGACGCCCACCTCGGCGGCGAACCGCTCGTCGCGGACCGGGTCGTAGGCGATGATGTTCATCCCGAAGGCGGCGGCGCGCCGGGCCACCTGCTTGCCCACGTTGCCGAGACCGAGTATCCCGATCGTCCTGCCGATGAGGGAGGCGCACGGCCGGCGAACCTCCCCCCACAGGCCCTCGCGCACCTTGCGGTCCAGCTCGGGGATGCGCCGGGCCGCCCCCAGCATGAGGCCGAAGGTGTGCTCCGCGACGGAGTTCGCGTTCTTCCCGACAGCGTTCGTGACGAGAACGCCGTGGGCCGTCGCGGCTTTCAGATCGATGCTGTTCACCCCGACGCCGGTGCGGGCGATTATCTTCAGGCTATCGCCGGCCGGCAGGGTTCGCTCGTTGTAGGGGTCGTTGCTCGGGATGGCGACGACGACGCCCGGCAGTCCCGCCCGGACCTCCGCCTCCGTCAGGTCCCTTCCCTGGGAGTCGAGGCGGACTTCCAGACCGGCTTCCTCCTCGAGCGGCCGCAGCCATTTCATCGGGTCCTCCATGTGGCGGACCCAGGTGGTGGTGATCCATACGATGCCCTTGGACAACTTGTCTCTCTCCTTGCGTTTTCATCATCCGCCGAGCAGCGGAGGCATTTTAACCGATGATCTGCCGGATGGTGTCATCCAGCGTTTTCTTTGCGTTATCGAGGCCGCCGCGTTTTCCGGCGACCCACGCCGTATCGCCCTTCAGGGTCTGTTCCCGTTCCGCGAGCATCCCGGCCATCACCTCGGAGGCGGGCGCGCCCTTTACCTTGTGGGTCTGGACGAAATGGGCCGGGTCCAGGGCGCGGCGGATGTCCTCCGGCGCGAGACCGAGCGGCTCCGCGGTGACATCGCGCGCGGCGGCGTCCACCATTTCGGAAGTGACCTCGAGCGCGGTTTTGCCCGCCTGGACGGCCGCCATGACCGTGCGCCCCACGATCCGGTGGGCTGTCCGGTAGGAGAGCCTCCGCTGCGCATGAATGAGGTCGGCCAGCGCCGTCGCCGTGGAAAAGCCTTTGGCCGCGCGCTCGAGCATCACCTCCGGCTTCGGGGTCACCGTCGCCAGAAACGCCCCCATGAGCTCGAGTGCGGTGTCCGCCGTGTCGAAGGCCCGCCAGGTCGGCGGCAGGACCTCGATGCAGATGTCCTCGGTGTCCTGAAAGAAGGTGTTGTGGGCAACCGCGAGGACGGCGGTCAGATCGCCGATGACATGTCCGGCGCGGGCGCGGACGTACTCGCACACGTAGGGGTTTTTCTTTTGCGGCATGAGGCTGCTCGTCCCGGAAAATTCGTCCGCGAAATCCACCATATCGAACTCCAGCGAGGCCCAGACATCAATGTCCATCGCCAGGCGGCTCATGGTCTGCATCATGTTCGCCAGCATCGCCGCGCAGTCCACCATGTGGTCCACGCCGGCCACGGAATCGAGAGTGTTCTCGCGCGTTTTCTCGAAGCCGAGAAGGGCGCTCAGGCGATCCCGGTCGATGGGCAGGGCGCTGCCCGCCAGGGCGCCGCAGCCGAGGGTGTTCTCGTTGACGTTGGCGTAGGCGGCCTTGAGGCGCCCGAAGTCCCGCGCCAGATTGTCCGCAATCGCCAGCAGGTAGTGGCCGAAGGTCGTCGGCTGGGCGTGCTGCAGATGGGTGTAAAAGGGCATCACCGTATCGCGGTAGCGCGCCGCCATCTCCTGGAGGGTTGTGCGGAACGCAATGATGCCATCGGCGGTATCCAGCAGGCGCCCGCGGGTGTGCATCCGGGAGAGGGGCTCGGGGCGGGTGCGGCCGAGATTGAGGTTGCCGATCACCTCCTCGCCCGCGCGCTCGGTCAGGAAGCGCTCGACATGGAGGTAGAAGTACTCGAAGGCCGGGTTGAACTCTCCCAGCGCGGCGGGGCCTGCGGTTTTCAGATCAGAGAGGGCGCCGAAGATGCGCGCGGCATCCTCCTTCGGGATGACGCCCCCCTCGTGGAGGATCACCGCCCAGCCCTGGTGCGCCGCGATCAGGGGATAGAACCAGTGCCGCAATTTGAACTCGTAAAGCGGCTTTAGGATCGTGCGCGTCCAGACCTCCGATGGTTCGGCCGCGAGACGATCCCGCATCTCTTTGGCATCCGCCATGTAAACGCTCCTCATCCTCCGCACAGAGGGTTCTTTGCAGCGGCGCTCCCCGGAGGGAGTGTCCGCCGTCTGTTATCGCGCGCTGGAAGAGCCGCCCCCGAAAAGAAGCGGCAGATGTGTCTTCCCCGCATGCGCCAGGGCCCGCCGCTTCAGTCCCTGTATCGCGTCGGTGGGACTGATCCCTTTCGGGCATGCCTCGGTGCAATTGAACTGGCCGTGACAGCGCCAAATGCCGTGCTCGTCCGCGAGCTCTTCCAGCCGATCAACCCCCAGAGCGTCGCGGCTGTCGCAGAGAAGCGTATAGGCGCGATTCAGGGCGGCCGGCCCCAGAAAGTCCGGCTCGTACCCGACCATGGTACATGAAGCGTAGCAGATTCCACAGGTGATGCACTCGATGTGGGGCTCGATTTTCCGGCGCTCGGCGCCCTCCGGCGGAATCTGCGCAGGGGCGGCGGCGGCCGCTTCCGTGGGCTCGAGCCAGGCCCGGGCCCGGCGCATCTTCTCGAAAAAAGGGGCCATTTCCACGGCCAGATCGCGCACGATGGGGAAATGGGGCAGGGGCTCAAGGGTGATCTCCTCACCCAGCTCCGAGAGGAGGGTCCGGCAGGCCCACCGGGCGCGTCCATTGGCCTCGAGGGCGCAGGTGCCGCACATCCCGACCCGGCAGGAGTAGCGGAACGCGACCGAAGGGTCCGACTCGGCCTGAATCGCCACCAGGGCATCGAGAATCGTCATCCGCTCCCGTGCGCGCAGGGTGTAGCTCTGGTAGCGCTCCGCCGGGCCGCCCGCCGCCCCCGCAGCGCCGCCTCGCCGGATCCGGATGCGGATTTCTTTTTCCATCACACGATTCCCCAGATCAGCTTCCGGTAGAAGGTCAGCGCGAAGAACGCCGCGAGGCCGATAAGGCTCAGTGTCCAGAGAAGGGTTCTTTGGTGCCGGGCCGGGAAGCCGAAGTCCGTCAGGACGATCTTGATGCCGTGCATGGCGTGCCAGATGACAAGCGCGAGAACGGTGACCCGAAGCCAGGCGATGTAGGGATTCACCACGTGGAAGGGCAGCAGGACGATCAGCACAAGGGCCGAGACGCGCTGCAGCACCCAGGCCCACATGCCGGGGTACATCGCGCGCCACGACGCAGCGTCCCAGAAGCCGGCCCCGCCCGCCCCAGTGGGTGCACCCTGCTTTTTCACTTTCATCCGCTTTTCTCCCTTTCCGGCCGCTAGTCGGTGAACGTGACCGGCGGCGCGCCTTCCTCCTGGGGGGTGATTCGGGTGAAGCGCACCGGCCGCCTTTCGAGGTGCACCCCGTCGCCGCCCTTCCGGAGGAAGATGTTGTAGCGTCCATCATCGTGCATTTCGGGGCAATCGGTGCGGTAGTGGCTTCCCCGGCTCTCGTCCCGCTCAAGGGCGGCGCGCACGATGAGCTCGGCGATCTTCAGTTGATTGCGCACATCGAGTATGTTCTGCCACGCGAGATTGTAGTTTCTATCTCCCGGCGCGCGGGCCAGGTCTGCGCGCGCCGCAAGATCGGCGATCTCCGAAAGGGCCCCGGCGAGCCCCTTCCCGTCGCGGATGAGCCCCGCCTTCTCCCACATCACTTCCTTCAGCGCCGTCCGGATGGGATAGGGGGACGCGCCCTCGCCGAGCGCCGCCCGCGCCGCCGCCGCATCGGTCCCGGCCCGCTCTTCGTCGAACCCGGCCGGGGCGGCGCCGGCCGCTTCATCGGCCATGACTTCACCTGCGATTTCGCCGAAGACCGTGGAATTCGCCACGCCGTTCCCCCCCAGGCGGTTGGCCCCGTGCGTTCCGCCGGCGTCCTCGCCCGCCGCGAAGAGGCCCGGAAGGTTCGTCCGGCAGGCG
>JAQBZT010000089.1 GCA_027622355.1 bacterium
GTTGCTACTTCTTTTTTCGCTTGGACTGGTAGATTCCCGCCCGCTTCATGATTCCCGCCACGATCCGGTTTTGACTGGCAAGGTAGATCTCGAACGCGGTGTGGTCCATCGGGGCGACCGTGAAGCCACTTTTCTTTGCGAGTTTCGTGAAAGCGTCCGAGCGCGTCGCGCGCATCATGGCGTCGGCGATGATGGCCTTGACGAGCTGGGGGGTTCCCTTCGGGACGCTGAGGCCCCGGAAGAAATCGATCTCGGCGTTGAAGCCCAGCTCCTTTGCGGTGGGAACGTCCGGCACGACGAAATTCCGCTCGGCGGCCGGAATCACCAGCAGGCGGATTTTCTTGGCCTTCGCCAGGCGGACGGCGCCCGTGAGCGGGGCCACCATGGCGTGGGCCTCGCCGCTCAGGACGGAAGAATTGCGCCGCTTGATGCCGACCGGAAGATGAATCACCTTGCAGCCCGCGGCGGTCATGAGGGCGGCAGCGCCGAGATGGGTGCTGCTGCCCGTTCCGGCGTTGGCGATTTTGTAGGTGTTCGGATTTTTCCGGCAGTCGGCGACGAACTCCTTGAAGGTGCTCCATTTGGCGTCGCCCCGGACGGCGAAGGGGAGGGGCTGCGTCTCGACGCGGCCGACGTGGTCCAGCGCCTTGTAGCTGAAGGGAACGTTCCCGATGTTGGTCGAAGTCAAAATCGAGGTTGAATTCCAGGCGATGGTGTAGCCGTCGGGCTTCGCGTTTTTCACATAGGTGTAGGTGACGGCGCCGCCCGCCCCCGGCTTGTTGATCGGCACGACCGGAACGCCGAGCACCTCGGACATGCCCTTGGCGAGCAGTCTTCCCTCGATGTCGGCGCCGCCCCCTGCGCCGAAGGGGATGATGAACTGAATCGGTTTTTCGGGGTACGCCGCGAAGGCCGATCCCGAAAGTGCGGCGGCTGCCAATAGGCCAGCAAACAACAGGCTGAACTTGCGAATCACTTTTCTTCTCATCGCGCTCTCTCCCTGTGAGATGGAAATTTCAAGAGGTTGTTCTATTTGTCGATCTCGAACCCGGCGCCGACCGCTTCCAGCGCGGCCCGGGCGATGTCCTCGTCTTGTTTCCAGTCCCCGCCGCTGACGCCGATTCCACCCAGGCATTCGTTCTCGAAAATGATGGGGAAGCCGCCCTCCATCGCGGTCCATCTCTCGGGCCCCGCGGCGAGGGCCAGCCCGAGCGCATGGAGGGTGTCGAGCGATTGCGCCTGGGCGCCCTGGGTGGTGGTGGGGCGCTTGTTCGAGGCCGCGCACACCGCCTTGGTGGTCGAGGAGTGAATCGTGTGAAAACGCCCGCCGTCCATGCGCTCGAGGCGCAACAGGTGTCCTCCCGCGTCCACAATCGCCACGGTGACGGCGATGCCGAAGTCCTCCGCCTTTCGGATGGCCGCCTCCATCATCGTTCGGGCTCCCCGGGAGGTCAGGCGCTTGGTGTCGGCAAACGGCATTCGTTTCTCCTTCGGATAAAAACTAAACGGCTTTTGAAGATGGGGGCCTTCCGGCTCGGGAGATGCTCTTTCCGTTTTTGCGGGCCAGCCGGCCTTCCGCCCGGAAAGCCCGCTGCAACTTTTTGAAATTGGCGCGAAGCACCTGATAGGAGAGCTGGCCGTGGTTGATTAACTCTTTCTCGGCGGCCTCCGGGTCGTGTTGCGCGAGCGCCCCGAAAATTCTTTTGTGGCTCTCAAAAGAATCGAGCATCCCCTCCGGGAACGACATGGCCAGGAGGTTGTATCTCCTGATCTGGCGGTATATCTGGGCAAGATGTTGACAGAGCTTCGTGTTTCCCGTGGCCTCGTTCAGCAGATCGTGGAACTGGATGTTGAGGGCGGAATAGGTGGAGAAATCCTCCGCTTCGACGGCCGGGGACATTTTCACGATGATTTTTTTCATCTTGTCCAGGTGTCCGGAGGTGGCGTTCTCGGCCGCAAGGCGGCCGGCCAGCGCCAGAAGGTGGTTGCGGAGCGTGTCCAGCTCCTCCAGCTCTTTTTCCTCGAAATTCGCGACGCGGACGCCGCGGTTGGCTACGCGGTGGACGATTCCGATGGATTCGAGCTGGCGGAGCGCCTCGCGCACCGGGCCGCGGCTTATCTGAAGCTGCCGCGCGGTTTCGGCCTCGCTGATGCGCTCACCGGGCCCGGCGCGCATCTCGACAATCTGCTCCTCGAGGAAGCGGTAGGCTTTCTCCGTCAGGCTGTTTTTGCGTGTTCGGAGCGGTTGAATTTCCGCGGTCATGTCGGCCTGGCCTCGGCGCTGTTATTGGATGAAGTTGTTTTCAGGGTCGAGGGAAGATTAGGCGGGGGGATATTTTTTGTCAACACTTGAACATTTATCTGTCAACAGTATTCTGTCCCGCCACGCGGCCGCGGCTTTTTTCTGAGGCGGGGCCGTGATAGGAACGGTTTCGCACGCACAGTTTTCCGGCGATGCCATCACCGTGAAAGAGCCAGGCCATGCGCACGAAAGAAAAGTCGCTCCGCCTTTTTCTCGAGGAAATTGCCCGCGAGGCCGGCGCCCTTGCGCTCTCTCATTTCGGGAAGGCGAAGGTTGAGAAAAAAGGAGACAGCATCGTTTCCGAGGCGGATCGGGCCGTCGAGCGTTTGCTGATCGGCCGGATTCGTGCGCATTACCCAGGCGATTACATTCTCGCGGAAGAGAGCGGAGCGATCGGGGAAGCGCGCCCCGGGCCGGGTACCCGCTGGTGGGCCATTGACCCCATCGACGGGACAGGGCCTTTTTTGAGCGCGCTGCCCTTCTGGTCGGTGTCGGTGGCCTGTCTGCGGGGCGCTGCGGTGGAAGCGGCGGCGGTCTTTCTGCCCGTGGGCGATGAGATGTACTCCGCCGAGGCGGGCGGGCAAGCCTTCAAGGACGGCGCCCCCCTCCCCCCGCTCTCGAAGGATGCCGCCCACGATCACAGCTTCCTCTTTGTTCCGGGCCGCCCGGTTTCCGGGCTCCACATCGATTTTCCGGGGCCGTGTCTTTCTCTCTCGGCGGCTTCGGTGCATCTGACCTATACCGCATCGGGGGCCGCGTTCGGCACCGTGGTGGAGCCGACGCACGCCTACGACATCGCGGCGGCGGCGCTCGTTCTGGAGTGTGTGGGAGGCCGGGTGATCTCGGCGGACGGCGCGCCGCTCAACTACGCCCGGCTGGCCGACGGCAGACGGAGCGAGGGCCCGGTGGTCGCCGCCGCCGCGGGCCGGATCGATGAACTTCTGAAGAAGGTCTCTTGGAAGGAAGCGTAGCCCCGGAAACCTACATCCACATTCCGGCGCGCTGCATGAGCTGATCGAGCGCGAACGAAACCCGATCGGCTGCTTCGATCGGTGTCATGTGGCCCGCCCCCTCGATGATGTCGAGTGTCGAGTCGGGCAATCCATCGTGGATCTCCTGAAATCTGGCAGAAGGGATGAGCGCGTCCTCCGTCCCGCCGATCACCGCGCAGGGGCAGGTGATCTCGTGTAGACGCGCACACACGTCGTCGCGGCGCCGTATCGTGTCCTGGAGCATAACGAGGCGCACCGGATCCTGCGAGGCGATGACCCGCCGCGTGTGTTCCACCTCATCGGAAAACGCGGTGAGGGAGGCCGGCGCGAAAAGCTGGGGGATAAAAGCGGTCGCGAACGCATCGGACCCTTCATCCGAGATGAACCGCATGACGCTGAGGCGCGCGGCGGTCCGGTCGGGGCTGTCGCCCGCGCTCGTGTTTACAAAGGCGGCGGCGCGCACTTTCAGCGGATGGCGGATCGCCATCTGGAACAGAGTGAAGCCGCCCATCGAAAACCCGGCCACGGCCGCCGCGGAAACATCCAGCGCCTCGAGAAAGGCCGCGGCATCGTCGGCGAGCTGCTCGATGGAGATGGGCGCGCCGGCGTCCAGGTGCTTCGTCTCGCCCAGCCCGCGGAGGTCGGGAACGAACAGCCGGTATTTGTTTTTCAGGGCCCCCACCTGGGCGTCCCAGAGGGAGTGGTCGAGCGAATAGCCGTGAAGGAGCAGAAGCGGCGGGCCGCTTCCGTGTTCTTCGAAGGCGATGTCGATTCCACCGGCGCGGACGGTTCTCATCGTTCGTTCCCTTTCTGGTTGTGGGCCATCAAAGGCTGCGAGGCGGTTGCGATTTCACCCAGCGCCAATTCGATTTCCTCCAGTACCCATTCGTCGGTTTCAACCTGAAGCTGGGCTTCGAGCAGCTCCCGGCATTTGTTCAGGTTTTCGCGCCCCCCGATCCGGCCCAGCGCCCATGCGGCATGGCCGCGGACGAGGGCGATCCGGTGGCGCAGGGCGCGCGCGAGCGCGGGCAGGGCATCGCGGCCCCCGGTGTTGCCGATGGCGACCGCCACGTTCCGGAGAAATCCGTCGTGGCGGGCCCGCATGACGGGAGTTCCCTGGAATCTTTTCTGGAATTCGGTCTCATCCATTCCGAGCATCTCGATAAGGTTCGGAGCCAGCGCGCCCGGGCGCGGAGAGAAGCGCGCCTCCACGGCGGCCGGCGCCCCATCGTTCCAGGGGCAGACCTCCTGGCAGATGTCGCAGCCGAAGAAATGGTTTCCGACGAGGGGGCGGAGGCTCCGGTCCATGGGGCCGCGCAGCTCGATGGTGAGGTAGGAGATGCATCTTCGTGCGTCAATGACGCCCGGCGCGACGATGGCGCCCGTAGGGCAGTCCGTGATGCACCGCTCGCACGTGCCGCAATGCTCGCTCACGGGCGAATCCGGCGGTATCTCGCGGTTCAGGAGCAGAACGCCGAGGAAGAAATAGCTGCCCAGTTCGCGGCTCAGGAGAAGGGAGTTCTTCCCCTTCCATCCGAGGCCGGCGCGGGCGGCCAGATCGCGCTCGAGAATCGGTCCGGTGTCAACATAGCTTCTTCCGTCGATGCCGGGGTCGAATTCCTGCAGGTCCTTGAGGATGCGCAGGAGCCTTTTTTTGAGAAATTTGTGGTAATCGCCCCCGTGCGCATAAAGCGCGAGTTTTCCGGGGAGCGCGCCCGGGGGAGAGGAGCTCTTTTGAGGGGTATCGAGAGGGCGGTAGCGGACGGCGACCACCAGGGCGGATCGCGTGTCCGGCCAGAGGTTGCGAAGGTCTTTTCGAATTTCGGGATCGCGCGTCAGGTATGTCATCTCGCCGGCGTAGCCCTTCCCGATCCACTGAAGGTATTGCCGGTGCGGCGCATCCAGGGCGGGGGGCGCGATGCCGGAAAGGTCGAAGCCGTGGCGCCGGGAGAGTTCCAGGACCAGCGAACGCAAGCCGGCGGCATCGGGAGCGGCGAGGCCCGCTTCGGCCGGGGCGGGGAAGGGGCCGCTCATGGCGCCGCCTTCCGGGCGACACATTGCGCCTGGGCGCGGACGGTCAGGTTTTTGCCGCCGCCCAGAAAATATTTTCGGATGGCTTCCCGGCGGCCGGTTTCCTTCCCGGCGGGGGTTCGGGTGTCTTCCCGGAAATAAGTGGAAAGCGCGGCTTCCCCCGAAGAGAATTCGAGGGTGTCCTTCTCGAGCCGGAGAAAGAGGGGCGCGAGATGAAACTTCGCCAGAAGGGCGTCAACCTGATCCTGATCGAGCGAAAATCGGCTGGTTGCGCCTGCCTCGCTCCAGAGGCTCGGGTGAAGAGCGACGAAGGCGAAGATTCCGCCCGGAGGGAGCGCCCTTGCGGCGCGCTCCACAATCTCGGGGCCCATGCAAAGGTGTGCGGTGATGAGATCGGGGATTCTGCCCTGCAGGAGGGGGCCGTAATCTTCTTTTTCCACATCGCAAAGAAGAAACTGTGCGCCCGGCAGGTTCTCCGCCCGGGCCCGCGCGGCGTGAAGGGCCGCCTCGTCCCGGTCAAGCCCGATCGACCAGCCGCCCTGCGCCCAGCGCTCCGCCAGGGCGAAGGTCATCCGGCCTTCACCGCACCCCAGGTCGAGATGTCCGCCCCCGGGGGAGAAGTGGCGCTTGACCGCATCAAGCCATTTTTCTCCCATTTCGCCGTGGGCGGCATCGCCCGGGCGTATGGTCCGCGCGCCGCTCTGCCATTTCGCTCGGGCGGATGTCGAAAGCATATGTGGATTCTCCCGGCGGATAACGAAAAAAGCCGCCAAGCCTTGGCGGCGTTCCATTTTCCCGCTTTTCTCCGCCTTTGATCTCATTATCTTGGCGAGCGGGAATAGGGCTGTCAAGGCGGGATTTGCGCCGGAAGCCGCATCGTTCCAAGGGGGTGGGGCGGCGTTGGATTCTATTTTTCGGAAAGGAATGGTATCTACGATGCGGTGGCGATTTACCGATGGGTGGGCGGGCGCTGTTTGCTGGAGCGGGAGAAGGAATGACGGAGCAGAACCGGCCGGATGGGGCTTTGGCCCGCCGGCGGAGGATATTCTGGGTGGTGCTCGCGCTCGCGGCGCTCGCGGGGCTGCTGGCGCTCTACTTCCGGCAGGATATCTCGGGCTGGATTGGCGCCCTCCAGAAGCTGCAGGCCCAGAAAGACCATTTCCGCGACTGGATAAACTCCTTCGGCGTCTGGGGGCCGGTGGTGTTTATCGCTGTTCAGGTCGGCCAGGTCGTCTTCTCTCCCATTCCGGGAGAGCTGACGGGCTTTCTGGGCGGCTACGTGTATGGAGTGGGGGCCGCCACCTTCTACAGCACGATTGGTCTCACGATCGGAAGCTACATGGCCTTCGCGATCGGAAGATGGCTGGGCCGGCCCTTCGTCGAACGCCTCATGACGCGAAAGGTGATCGACAAGTTCGACTTTCTGGTGCAGCACAAAGGGGCGCTGCTGGCGTTCGTCTTTTTCTCGATACCCGGTTTTCCGAAAGATTATATGTGCTACCTGCTGGGGCTCAGCCCGCTCCGGCTGCGGACGTTTCTCATCGTGGCGTTTTTTGGGAGGATTCCGGGGACCTTCGTTCTCGGCCTTCAGGGGGCCAACCTGTACGAGGAGCGCTATGGGATGTTGTTGGGCATTTTTCTCGTGCTTCTCGTTGGCGCGGCTCTCATCGCCTACCTGAAAGACTACATTCACGAATGGATGCGGAAAAAGGCGTCCGACAAGCCTTGAGCCTCGCCTTCATCCCTCAGATCAATTCCAGATAGAGCAGCACCAGCGGCGTGGTCAGCATGCTGAAAGCGGTTCCGGTGAAGACGACCGAGGCTGCGAGCGGGCCCTCGTTTCCGTAGCGTTCCGCGAAAACGTAGTTGAAGTTGGCCGCAGGGCTGGTGGACATCAAAAAGAGCGCCGCGCGGAAAATGCCCTCGAGCTGAAAGATGGCGGAGAGCGCCCATGCGGTCGCAAACCCCAGGACGAAGCGGAGAATCGAGACCATCACGCTGAATTTGAAGTCCGTCCGGCGAATCGAGCGAAGCCGGTAGCCGAGAACGAAGAGCTCGAGGGGAAAGAGCCCCCTTCCCGCAAGCTGGGTGAACTGCATGAAGAATTTCGGGATCGGCCAGGCGAATACCGCGGCCGCGATGCCGGCGATCGAGGCATAGATCGCGGGCATGCGGAGCGGTTCGACGGCGTTGGCCCTGCCGCCGTGGAGGACAAGCCCGATTGTGAACAGGATGAACACGTTGGGGATAGAGAGCAGCACGACCTGGGCCAGGCCTTCTTCTCCGAATGCGAGCAGGGCCAGCGGATAGGGAAGCGAGACCGAGTTCATGATCATGATCGAGGGGGTGAAAATTCGCTGCTGGATGCCGAAAGCGATTTTGATGAGCCAGGCGATGGCCCCGGGGATCAGATGAATGGCGAGGGAGAAAAGGACGGCGCGGAGCAGATTCGCCACGTCAATGTTCTGGCGTGCCAGTGAATCGAACATCAGGGCCGGAGCGAGAAGGAAGATGATGATCTCCATGAAAATCTTGGGGTCGATCGTTCGCTTCTTCCCGTAGAAATATCCCGCGAAGAGGATGGCCATGACGGGGAACACGACTTGAAGGATGCGGGAGAGAATTTCCATCTCGATTTGCTGGCCTCTCGGCGAAACGGCCCGGCAGCCGGACCCACTAAGACGTCCCGGGCGAAAAGAGGGCGAGTATATCCATGGCCGCAGAGAGAGACAAGGGAAGGGCGTTGCGGGTGAAGCGGGGGCCGGGATAGGCTGGCGTTTTCATATCGCGCACTCGCCAAAGGGAGACGAGAAATGCCGGAGATCGACCATATTGGCTATGCCGTTCGAAACGTGGATGAGAAGAAGGATTTGATGGAGAACCTCTTTGGCTTCCGCTTTCAGGAGCGGCTGGAGAAAGATCGCCCGGGCAACCACGCCCGGCTGGATTTCTATGAAACGCCCGGCGGGGTGATGGAACTGGTCGAAAACAGCTCGCCCGAATCCCCCATCAACAAATTCATTGACGAGCGGGGGGAAGGCCTCCACCATATCTGCTTCCGGGTCGATGATTTGCCCGCGACGATGGCGGAGTGGGAGGCGAAGGGGGTCAAGTTTCTTATGAAGCCGCCGATCGCCGGTTCGAAAAACGCGGCCATCACCTTCACCGTTCCGGCCACCACGGGCGGGATCACCATCGAGCTGCTCCAGCGCCTGCCGGAGGGCGAGGTGCCCGACTGGGTGGCGAAGTAGGATCGGAAAGAACAATGGCGAAAGTCTCAAAATAACAACGGGAGCTGATCGCGATGAAACGATATCTTTCTTTTTTCATTGTGCTGGTCGTTGCCCTTTCGGCGGTTCTTTTCTTCCCCCGGACATCGGATGCCGCTCGGGGAGACAGCGTGGGCCTCGTGGTCGCCCTGCAGGGGAACGCCACGCTCATCCGGAAGGAGGGGGACAGCATCGTTCCGGTTACGGCGAAGATGGCTTTGTACCTGGGAGATACGATCCGGACCGCGGAAGATTCAAAGGTCAGGCTCATGTTTGTGGATGGGACGGTGGTCTCTTTGGGTGTGGGGACGACATTCCGAGTGACGAAATTTGTTTTTTCCCCCCGGGAGAAGAAACGCTCATTCGGGTTTGGCGTTCCGGCGGGCGTTTTCCGGGCGATCGTCAGCCGGCTTTTGCCCGGCTCATCGTTTGAGATCCAGACCCGGACGGCGGTTGCCGCGGTCCGGGGGACAGACTGGATGGCCCGTGTGGACAACAACGCCTGTGCATTTTTCGTGCAGCGCGGAAAGATCTCCGTGAAATCCCAAAGTTCCGCTCATAACTGGGTGTCGCTTTCTGACGGCGAGGGAACAGAGGTGCACGAAGGGGCTCCCCCTTCCAAGCCGAAAATATGGGGCAAGGCGCGCGCGCGTGCCTTGATGCGTGACGCTACGCTTCGATGAAACTTCTGCGTCTGACCGAATTCCGGGTGGCGCTCCTTGCCACCTTCGGGATGATTTTTCTGTACCTCGGGGCGGCGCAGACACCTCTTTTCCGCAACCTGGAAGCCAAGACCCTCGATTTGAGATTTCAGCTCCGCGGGGCCTCGGTTCCCAAGGTACCGATCTCTCTCGTTCTCGTTGACGACAAAAGCATCCGGGCGCTGGGCCGGTGGCCCTGGAGCCGGGAGCGCTTCGCCCAGCTCGTACGGCGGCTGCGGGCTGCCGGGGCGAAGGTGATTGCCTTCGACATTCTTTTCCTGGAGCCGGACGAGAATCTGACGGGAAAAACACTCCGTTCGCTGCGGCGGTCCCTGCAGTCCATTCTTCCGGAAGGCACGGTTTCGCAAATTCTTGCGCAGCGCCTGCTGG
>JAQBZT010000090.1 GCA_027622355.1 bacterium
GCTTTTTTGTTACTCCGGGATCATCCGCCGACGATGAGCTTGTAGTTCGGCGTCGGATTGAGGGGGCAGGAGTAGAGATACTCCCCCGCGAGGAGTTCAATCTCGTAGTCTTGCGTTGCTCCCGGGTCGAGCCCGCCGCCGGAGACGCCCGGCAGGCGGAATCTGCCGAGAGTGCCCGCCCCCCGAAGGTAGAAACCCAACGGATAGGGAACGTTCTTGTTGGTGAGGCGGAAGATGTATTTGCCGGGCCTGAGCCGCAATGTTTTCGCGGAGCCCAGGCGCCGGGCGGCGGTTTCCGCGTTGATTGCGCGGCAATCGGCGGCGGATTCGGGCCGAAACCGGTGATCCTTCCCCTCGGTCTCGACGAACTGACAGCCGGTCTGGGTGATGCGGATGACGATGGGTGCTTCGTCCTTTGCGGGCCGGGCCGCCCCGGCAGAAAGGGTGGCCAGGAGCGCCGCAGCCAGGAAAAGCGCCGCCGCGAAGAAAAGGAAGATGGGGCCGGGGAGGTATGTTCTGGTTCTCATCGGATGGGCTCGCGGCGGCGAATCGCAGAAAATCGGAGAGGCGGGCCGACGAAAACATTGCCCGAAAACGGGTATCCGGTGTGTCCTCTCAATGGGGAAAACAGCGGGGCATGTTTTTTATTCTTGCCCGAAAATAAGGAATTTTCCTTCTACTTTTCGCTGTTCTTCTCTTCTGCGCCCTGTGATACATTGCTTCATCTTCTGATGGCCTATGTCCTTTGATATGTAAGGTTTACGGCTGTTGGAAGGCCGCCGAAGGAGAAAGCGCCCAAGATGGAAAAGAGAGAGCGGCCTTTCGCAAAAATCTTCACGCCGCCCCCTTCCGTGCGGGTTTGCTTCATTCTGGGACTGACCCTTGGGGGTCATCTCCTCCTTTTGGCGGGACCCCGAATCGCGGATGCCCAGCGGCAACGCACGAATCGCCCCATCTCCGTAAATGTACAGAAAGCCGAAGAGGGCCAAATCGGCCGGCGCGTGACCGCCACGGGAACGCTCTTTGCGCAAAGCGATGTGAAGCTCATGGCCCAGGCGGAGGGCCGGGTGCTGGAGGTTCTTGTCCGTGAGGGCGACCGGGTCCGTAAGGGACAGGTTCTTGCCCGGTTCGATGACACCCTGATCCGGATCGAGCTGGCCTTGGCCGAGAGCGAGCGGGCCGCCGTTCGCGCGAGAAGAAAAAAGATGGAGGCGGGTTTTCTCCCCGAGGAGATTGCGGCGGTGGTGGCCGAAGTATCGCAGGCGCGCGCCGCCCTGGATCGTACCCGCGCCGAGGTGGCCGCGACCCGGGCCCGTTTGAAGGAAGCGGAATCCAACGCCCAATCGCTGGAATCTCTCTACAAGCGCGGCGTGGTGAGCCGGCTCGAATGGATCAAGGTGACCGCCGAGCTGAACCGCGCCCGCGCCGAGGTGAACGAGCGGCAGGCCCGCCTCGCGGAGGATTCCGCGCGGATCCGGGTCGTCGAGGAGCGCCTGAAGATCAAGCGAATCGGTAGCCGCCCCGAGGATGTGGAGGCCGCCCGCGCCGAGGAGCAAAAGGCCATCCACAAGGTGCAGTTCCTTCGGGTTCGTCTGGGATATTTTCAGATCCAATCTCCCATATCGGGTGTTGTCGCGGAGCGGAACATCGAGCCAGGCGATCTCGCGGTGGAAAAGGCCCATGTCCTGAGCCTGGCGCACATTCGAACCCTCCGGCTCCGGGCCCGCGTGAGCGAGCTCGATCTTCCGGCGCTGCGCGTGGGACAGGAGGTAGTGATTCAAGTGGATGCCTATCCCGATCGCCACTTCCGCGGAAAGCTCACCCGTCTCTTCCCGAGGGTAGACCCGCAGTCCCGGCAGGTTATGGCCGAGGTCGAATTGTCGAACGCCGACTACGTTTTGCGGCCCGGTCTTCTGGCGCGCCTGACTTTCGAGCCGGTCCTCGGAGCGGTGACCATCGTTCTTCCGGTGAGCGCGGTGGAGTGGGATGCGTCGGGCGATCAGAAAAAGGGCTTTGTCTACGTTCTCTCGCCCGATCCGCGGGGGAAAGTGGGGAAAACGCCGGGCCGCCCGCGCGGAGCCGGTGTGGCGCAGGCGAGCGAGCCGCCCCAGCCGGGGGGGAAATCCACCGGCTTCATCGTACGGCGGCGCGCCGTCCGCTTCGGCGGCCAGGCGTCCCAGAAGATTCAAATCCTGGAAGGGCTGAAGACGGGGGAGCAGGTGGTGATCAGCGCGATTTCCAGCCTGCGGGATGGCCAGCCGGTGCGGGTGGTCGGCCCATAGGGAGCGGAATTGCATGTCGTTGAGCCAGCTCTCCATCCGCCGCCCGGTCGGTACCGTGATGTTGGTGGTGTGCGCCCTCGTTTTGGGTTTTTTCTCCCTCACCCGGCTTCCCGTCGATCTGATCCCCCGCATCATCTATCCGCGGATTTTCCTGAGCGTGGAGTTCGAGAGCGCCGACCCGGCCGTGGTCGAGGAGCAGGTGACGAAGATCATCGAGCAGGAGTTGGCCACGACGGAGGGGCTGGTGCGCCTCTACACGCGCAGCCAGGAGGGGCGCGCCCGCGTGTGGATGTTCTTCGACTTCAAGCGCGACATTGACCTCGCGCTCCAGGACGCGATTACGAAATTCAATCTCGCGCGGCGGAATCTGCCCAATGAGATCCAGCAGCAGATCCAGAAATTCCAGATTTTCAAGGCGGACCCGGCCCAGCGGCCGATCATCGAGTTCGCCCTCTCCTCGAAATCCAAAAAAGGGCAGGAGCTGCAAGCCTGGGCGAATCAGGTCCTCGCTCCCCAGCTCATGGTGGTGCCGGGGACAGCCTCGGTGGAGGCCTTCGGAGGCCAGAACGAGGAAATACAGATTCTCGTTGATTTTCCCCGCCTCCAGAGCCTCGGCCTCAACCTCTCATCGGTCCTTGCTCGGATTCGCTCGGAAAATCTCGATATCACCGGCGGCCGGGTGGTGACCGAAAGCCGCGAATACACCAGCCGCACGCTGGGAAAGGTGGGTTCGGCGAAGGAGCTCTCCGACCTGATCTTCCGGACCCCCGACGGGCGCAAGGTCTATCTTCGCGATTTCGCAAAGGTCGTGGACAGCGGCCAGGAGCAGCGGATTTTCACCTGGTTCAACGGCGCCAAAAGCGTCAAGGTCGTCGTTCTCAAACAGCCCAATGCAAATACCCTCGAGGTGATTGACGGCATCAAGCGGCGCATCGAATTTCTGCGCCTCTACAATATTCTTCCAGCGGATGTTTCTTTCACGCCTGTGGCGGACCAGAGTTTTTTCATCCGGTCGTCCATCTGGAACGTCCTCACCTCCGTCCTCATCGGGGGCACATTGGCGATCCTCGTCGTCTTCCTGTTCTTGGGCAGCCTGCGGCGCACGGCCATCATCGCCCTGGCAATTCCGGTGGCCTCCATCTTCACCTTCTTCTTCATGTGGGCGGGCGGCCTCACCTTCAACATCTTCAGCCTGGGCGGGCTCGCCATCGGGGTGGGAATGCTGGTGGACAATGCCATCGTGATGCTCGAGAACATCTCGCGCGTCCAGGCCGCCGAGGGGGGCGATCCGGTCGCGGCCTCAGAGCGTGCCGCCCGCGAGGTGGACAGCGCCATGATGGCCTCCACGATCACGAACCTGGCCTCGGTCATCCCCTTTTTGCTGATCTCGGGCTACATGTCGCTTCTGTTCCGCGAGCTGATCCTCACCATCTCCTTCGCCTTTATCTGCAGTCTGCTCGTCGCGCTGACGGCGGTGCCGATGCTCTCGGCGAGCCTTCTCCAGCTCCCTCGCCGGAGCGGGGTGGAGCGATGGCTGATCGTGCGCTTTTTCGCCGATTGGCTCGATTGGCTGCGGGAGAGCTATCGCCGGGGCCTTACCCGGGCGCTGGCGCACCGCTGGGCGGTGATTTCGGCCGTTTTCCTCGTTTGCGGCGTTTCCTTTTTTCTCCTCGAGGGCCTCGGCAATGAACTGATTCCCGAGGTGGACGACGGGCGCTTCACGGTGGACCTGCGCTTCTCCCCCGGCACCAAGCTGGAGTACAACAAGGAGATTGTGCAGCGGGTACACGATACGCTCCGGCGGGACGTTGAAGTGGAAAACGTGTTCGCCACCGCGGGCGGGCGCCTCTTTACCCGCAGTTTCGCCATCAACCCGACAACGGGGCGAATCGAGGGAAACCTCAAGCCGGGCTACTCCATTTTCCCCTACCTGAAGAAGCTCCGCGCCCGCCTCGCGCGGCTCGACCTGCCGGATGCGCGCTTTTTCGCCTACAAGAGCCGGATACGGGGACTTCGGACTTCGAACACGACCCACAACAAGAGTTTCTCCCTCTCCGTGCGGGGGGAGAAACCCGAACTGATCACCCGCCTCGCGGTGGATCTGGTCACCCGCCTCCAGGGGATTCCCGGCCTGGTCAACCTCCAGGTGGACGAGGTGGAGCGCCGCCCCGAGCTCAAGGTGCACCTTGATCGCGAGCGCGCCGCCGAGGTGGGCCTTTCGGTCGAGGAGGTGGGCACCACCGTGGGAACCGCCGTGGACGGAACTGTGACCACCTACCTCACCCGCAAGGACAGGCGCGTTCCCGTGCGGGTGAAGCTGGCGGACATCCATGTGAGGAGCGCGGAGGATCTCGAGAATCTGCCGCTCTTTCCGCAGGGGAGGGAGCCCATCCGCCTCCGGCATGTGGCCCAGGTGCGGCGCGGCCAGACGAGTTCGGTCATCGTGCGGATCGATCAGAATCGGATGGTGGAAATCACCGGCGACATCACCGACCGATCGATCGGCGAGGTGAGCCGGGATGTGCGCGCCCGCCTGGCGAACTTCAAGATACCGCCCGGCTATTTCGTCCTCCCGGGGGACGATGAACAGACACTCAAGAAGTCGAACCGGGAACTCATGATTGTGACGCTGCTGGCCATTTTCCTCGTCTACGTGGTGATGGCGGTGCAGTATGACTCCATGGTCAAACCGTTCGTCATCATCTTCGCCGTGCCGCCGGCACTCGCGGGGGCGCTGATGGGCCTCTATCTGACCGGAACCCCTTTCGGTGCGACCGCGCTCATCGGCGTCATCCTCCTCGTCGGCATCGTGGTCAACAACTCCATCGTCATGGTGGAGTACATCAGCCAGCTCCAGGCGCGGGGGGGGGGCCGGGAGGAAGCCATCCTCGAAGGGGCGGTCGTGCGGCTTCGGCCCATCCTCATGACGACCTGTACGACGGTTCTCGCCCTCATCCCGCTGGCCCTCGGCTGGGGCCAGGGCTCCGAGATGCTCCAGCCTCTCGGGGTGGTGGTGATGAGCGGTCTGACACTCTCGGCCCTTGTGACACTGTTCTTGACTCCGTGCCTCTACGAAGTCATCCAGGGCGGCGTGGCGGTGTTGCGGCGCTGGGTGGGTCTGGAAGAAAAGGGTGCGACAGGGGCCGAGTCGGCCTAGGCATTGCGGGAAGGGTTATTTCCCCGCCTGTTTCTTGTACATCGCTTTGAGCTTTTTTTTCTGTGTCCCGGAGAGTTTGTTGAAGACGGCGGAATTTTTCAGTTTGTTCTGCTGGCTTTTTGACATGTTCTTCAGGCCCATCAGGTTTTTCGCCTTCAGAAGTCCCGCCTTTCTGGCCTGGTCCACCTCCTTTTCGGTAAGTCCAAGGTTTTGGGCCTGGTTGCGGAGGACCGAGTAGGCCAGCGACTCGAACAGCGCCGAGAAGCTCCCCGCGTAATAGAGCGAGACCGCAAAGGCGAGGACGGTCGACACGAGCGTGATCTGGCCGATCTGCTTGAGGGTTTGCTGGGTGGAATCGTGGGTGCGAAAGGCTTTCGAGTGCTTCCGGTGTTTTTTCCTCGGAGAAGAAGCGTAGGCCGCTTTTTGGGATTTTGATGGAAGCGCCGCCGCCATGCCCGCCGGAGGGGGTTTTCCCTCCTGCTGAAGATAGTGCTCGCACTGCCGGAAGTTCATGAGGCAGAGTTGGGTTTGTCTCTCCCGCGTGACCTTGGCGAAGGGGATCGTCACCCGCTTGAAGCCGTGGCGCTCGACGCGGGATTGGGCCCGGCAGATGTTCCGCCCCGAGGGGCGCTCATAGGGCATGTCCCGGTCGGTGGAACTCAGGCAGGGGCACACGGCCCCGCTCGAAAGGGAGCCTCCGGCGTGCCTCCCGATGGGAAGGCCGCCGTTTCCGCCCCGGGGTGGCCGGTTTTGGGCTGCGCTCATGTTCTGTTTCCTTTTCTGGTCCCCCATGCCCGCAGAAGGTTTCCGGAAATTGTAGCAAAAAATCGATGAGATGCCACCGGAGGCCGCTCCCCGGCTTTGGAAAGGGGCCAAGTTCCTGATACTTTTCAGGAACACGGGATATTTCTTTTGAGATGCCGCAGGGAGTCAATCTCCCGGATATCTCTCCGCCTGCCGATCGAGAAGATATCGCGCCTCGCCGCGGCGGGGGTCCGCACCCCCGAGGTTCTCTCGATCCACCCCTCGGGCAGCCAGCGCATCCGCCAACTCCGCGCGTGGCTTCCCGGGGCCCTGCGCCACGACCGGCCGGGGCGCTAACCCGCGAAAAAATCCCTCATTATCCCTCAATCCTTCAGTAGTCCGCACGGCTCCTTCGTTTTCCGCGCCGCGTCGCGCAAGGGTTCGAAGAAATCCGCAGTATCGTGCAGTAGCCCGCAATCGATCCGCCGGAGCTCTTTCTCGGGCGGTTTTCCCGGGCGGCCAACATCCCCGCAGGCGCACTTCGCCCCCCGGGATGGGCCCAGTCTTGCAGATGTGGAAAGAAAGGAAGCAGCAGGAGATTCGGGGAGGGCCGGTGAGGGGCTGGAGGGCCCGCAAGAGACTAAAGCCCCGCGGCCAGTCCGCCCGCTACGGTGATGTCCTCGCCCGTGATGTAGCGGGCATCCTCCGAGCAGAGAAAGGCTACCGCCCCGCCGATATCCTCGACATGGGCGTTGCGGCCGAGCGGGACGCGGGCGATGCGCCTGGCCCACTCCTCTTCGCTCACCCGGCTGTGCACCTCGGGGGTGTCCGTCGTCCCGGGGGAGACGGAGTTGGCCCGGATCTGAAAAGGGCCCATCTCGGCGGCAAGGCTGATCGTCAGGCTGCGGAGGGCGGCCTTGGCGGGCGCATAGGCGTGCGAGTTGGGACTGCCGACGCGGAACACCCAGCTCAGGATGTTGACGATGGACCCGCCGCCGCGCGCCTTCATCAGCGGGATGGCTTCCTGGATGCAGTGGAAGGCGCCCCCGAAGTGAATGTTGAGCTGGGGGAGGATATCCGCCTCCCAGTCGGTGTCGAGGAATCCTTTTCGGCCGTGCGGCAGCCGGGCGTTGTTCACGAGGACATCGAGGCCGCCGTATTTCCCGGTGGCGTGGCGGAACATCTCGCGGACCTGCCCGCGGTCGCGGACATCGGCGGCGAAGGCGGATGCCCGGCCGCCGGCCGCTTCGATCCTTTGAACAACTTCTTTGGCGGCTTTTTCGTTTTTGAGGTAGTTGACGAGAACGGTCATGCCCCGCCCCGCGAGGGCGATGGCGATGGCGGCGCCGATGTTGCGGCTCGCGCCGGTGACAATGGCGATCTTCTGGGAATCTTCCATCTCTTTCGCGTTCCTTCTCCCGGGGAGTGGGTCAGTTCGCACAATGGACCCATGGTGTCATTCCGAAGGAGCACAGGGAACCCAAGCGAACGGGTTCGCTTGGGGCCCGTAGCGACTGAGGAATCTGCTGTGGAAAAGCAGATTCCTCGCGCCGGGCACCCCGGCGAATCTCCGATTCGCGGGAGGCCCTCCACCGGGGGGGCCGTCTCCGGCGCTCGGAATGACAAGAAAAACAAGCGAACTGATCCACTGTCTTCTCCCGGCTACTTCCGGGCGTGATCCTGGATCCAGACCTGGAAGCGATCGGCGGCGTACTCGTCCACCTCGCCCCAGCCGGGAACCGTCTTTTTCTCGGGCGGCTCGTGCTTGCCGGCTTCGATCTCCTCGACGAACTGGGCCATCTCGCCGATGATCGAGGTATCCTCGAAGGGGTCAGTGTGGCCGGAGCAGATGTATTTTGTCTCTCCCGCGAGCTTCTCCAGCTTCCGCAGGGAGGGGGCGTAGTCAGAAAGCACGGCGGTCGGCACCTGAAGAAAGAGGGGCGAATGGGGCTTCACGAGGTCGCCCGTGATGAGGACGCCTTCCTTCTCATCGAGCAGGGAGATGCTGCAGGGCGAGTGGCCCGGCGTGTCGTAGATTCTCAGCCGCCTGCCGCCGAGATCGATCGTGTCGCCCTCTTTCACCTCCCAGCCGAACGTGACGGGGGAAATGTTGTAGTTCTTGCCGTCGAACCCCTCGGGCAGCGGGCCGTCCCACATCTTCAGGAAGCCCTGGGTGCGCGGGGTGTGATCGCGGGCCAGCTGATCCTTCCCCGCCGGATGGACGCCCACCTTGTCCCACTGGTGCCCGCAGCCGAGGTGATCCCAATGGGTGTGGGTGAGTACGTGATCAATGGGCAGATCGGTGAGGGACTCCATCACCCCCCGCAGATCGCCGATGCCGATCCCGCCGTCGAGGGCAAGTGCCTTTTCGCTTCCGAGGAGGAGAAACATGTTGTAGCGCCCCCCCTCGTGGATCTGGTAGGTGCCGGGGGCGAATTCCGTGACGGTGTACCAGCTTCGCGAATCCATGGAGGCTCCTTTGTCCGAAGGGGAGATGGCTCTCTACGCCTCCCACTTGTGCAGATGGCTCTTAAGTTCTCTCGCCCGGCTCGATGCGAAGACGGTGCATCCCACCGGGTATTCGTAGGGGCCGTGCGGGGAATCATCGCCGCCGCCGTAGACGTAATCCCCCGGTTTGAGGATTTTCCCTGCCACATGCATCTCGCCCCCCAGGACGACGATGGTGTGATACTGGGGATGGGTGTGCCGTGGCTCGATGTAGCCGGGGGGGGATTTGACGAACAGATCGCGCCGGTCCGAAACGGCGTCCCGGCCCTCGGCCACAATCTTGATCTGCACCCCGGGCGGCAGGCCGAGAAATTTCTCCCCGTCCTGCCATTCCATCTCCGATGTATTGAGCGCAACAAAAGGCGCGGCGGGCTTCATCGTGAGACCTCTCAAAGTGTTTTATGGGTGCATGGATAGGCAGATCATAACATGCGCTTCTCTTTGAAGGGAAGAACCCTGCCCATGGGCCGCGGCCGATCCGATAGGGGGGGGATTTCGACATGGAAAAATTCGCGGAAAAACTTCGGACTGGCGCATCCGCCAAAGAGATCTTCCGGATGACCTGCGCCGGGGAGCTTTCCTGAGAGCTTTCCTGAAGAAAGACGGGGCCGAAGAGGGCCTGCTGCACCAAGACCCCCCAATGGTCGGCGCTGACGCCTGCGCCTCTCCGGCCCCAAAGAAGTGCGCTACGGTGATGTTGCCTGGCGCCGCTCTTGGACTTCTTCCCGCACCGCCTGGCGCCGCTCTTGGACTTCTTCCCGCACTCCCTGGCGGCGCTTTTGGACTCTTTCCCGCACCGCCTGGCGGCGCTTTTGGACTCTTTGCCGTGCGCCTTGCGGGCCGCGCTGTGCCGGGGCCAACTCTGCGAAGGCAAATACTGCCAGGAGGGAAAGGATTGCCGCTGCACTGCGGATGGAGTGCGTTTTTTTTCTGCTGCTGCCCATCGGATGAACCTCCATTTTCTTTGCCCGCCGGCCGCCTT
>JAQBZT010000091.1 GCA_027622355.1 bacterium
GAGATGAAAGATTTCGCCAACTGGGGAAGGAGATTCTCGCCTACGGCGCCCGAACACTATTCCGGCCCTCAGGTTTTTTGCGGGAATCCTCTTCGCATTATCATCTGCTTCTTTGCCGGTCCTACCTCGAAGCGTTTTGGATGGCCGGTGGGAAGGCGGATCAAAAATTTTGGGAAGGACTCAAGGACCGGCTTGTGGACATGACCCGGGCGTCGGCCTTTTTCCTGCGGTCGGGATATTTTCCAAGAATCGGCGACGTTTCGCCGGATTTCCCCACCGCATTTCACCGCGGGATTCCCGCAGTAGGCGCGGCGGTCCTGGCCGAAGACTCGGTTTCCCTCCCTCCGCCGGAGGAGATCGGGTGGCACTCTTTTTTTCTTCCCTCCGGCGCATCAGAAGAAAAAGAGCGGCCCCCACTTCCGGAAATCGAGGGCTGGGAGGATGCAGGATATTACCGGTTGGTCAAGGGAAAGTGGGAACTGTTCGTTTACCTGAATCCTGACGGCCATGTCCCCGCCTGGTCGCACGGCCATTCCGATTTGCTCGGTTTTCTTTTGATGTATGGCGGCCACCCGGTATTGGTTGACTCTGGCCGCGCCACATATGCCGACAACCCGCTGGGCCACTACGGCCGGGGGGCATCTTCCCACAACACCTTCCGGGTGGATGGCCTCGCTCCTTGTCTGGTCCACGCCCACAATGGATATGTTCCATTGATGATGAAGGAATATTTTGCCTACCCCGCAGAAGTGCGTATCGAAAGGCGGGAGGACGGCCTGAAAGCACGTCTGATGTGTAGCGGCTATCAGCGTATAGCCCTCGGGATAAGGGTCGAGCGGGTGTTTCTTCTGGGAGAGGGGGGGCTCAGGATCATCGACGAGGTCTTGGGAAGCGGCCGGCACCTCCTGGAGAGTTTTTTCCATTTCCATCCCGATGTCGGGGTGAGGCGGAAGGGGCAGGATGCCCTTGGGCTCTCGCTTCCCGGCGGGGAAGAGTTGGAGTTTTTGGGGAAAGTCGATCCGGACGAGTCCGTTGTCCTGGAAAAAGGCAAGGAATCGGGGGATGTGATGGGGTGGTACAGTCCCGAATACGGAGAAGCCATCCCTTGCTGGAGTTTCCTTCTAAGGGGCCGGCGCTCCCTTCCGCTCCATCGTTCGTGGACTATCCGCCCGGCCCATAGGTAGATCATTTGTATGTGTGGAATATGCGGAGTGTATTCAACGGCTTTGGGGCTCGAGGGCCGCAGGGAGGCCGTCGAGCGGATGTCCCTGGCCATGGTCCATCGCGGTCCCGATGACGCGGGGGCGGAGGATTTCGGGGATGCCTGCCTGGGAATGCGCCGCCTCAGCATCATTGATTGCAGCCCCCAGGGGCATCAGCCCATGTCGAACGAGGATGGTTCCGTATGGGTGGTTCTCAACGGGGAGATCTATAATTTCAAGGAACTTCGCTCGGATCTCGAGCAAAAGGGCCACACCTTTCGCTCCCGCACCGATACCGAAACCATCGTTCATCTATACGAAGCGTTCGGGGAAGGGTTCCTGGACCATCTTCGGGGGATGTTCAGCCTTGCCGTGTGGGACGGCCGGCGGGGCCGCCTGCTCGTGGCGAGGGACAGGGTGGGCATCAAGCCGCTCTATTACGCCGAGATTCCTTCGGGATGGGTATTCGCCTCGGAGCTGGGAGCGCTCCTTTCTTCCCGCCTGCTTCCAAGGGAGTTGGACGTTGCCGCCCTTGATCTGTACCTCTCCTTTGGCTACGTTCCCCCCCCGGGAACCCTGATAAAAGGGATTCGGGTTCTGCTTCCGGGGCATTGCATGGTGATTTCGAAAGAGGGCATGACCTCCCGGCAGTGGTGGGATTTCCCCGTTCCCGGTAGCAATCCGTGCCCCCCCGGCAAAACCGTTCCCTGGCTGCGGAGCATCCTGGACGAGAGCATCCGCCTCCATCAGATCAGCGACGTTCCGCTGGGAGCTTTTCTCAGCGGCGGAATGGACTCGACGGCGGTCGTGGGGCTGATGTCGCGGATTTCGTCCGAGCCGGTCCGCACGTTTTCCATCGGGTTCGACGACGCCCCGGCGGGGTTCGACGAGCGCCCGTACGCCCGGATGGCGGCCGAGGCCTACGGCAGCGACCACACCGAGGTGGTCATGAATGGTGCGACGGTCCGCGAGGCATTGCCCCGGATCGTGCGCCACATCGACATCCCCAGCTTTGACGGCATCAATACCTTCCTCGTCTCTCAGGCTGCCCGGGAAGGGGGCCTCACGGTCGCCCTCTCGGGCTTGGGCGGAGATGAGGTTTTTGGCGGCTACGATACCTTCCACCTGATACCGCGGTGGGGGTGGGCCGCCCGCCTTTGGGGAAAGGGGCCGCGCTGGACGAAGGCGGCGTTGAGCCGGGTGGTGAAAAGGCTCTCGGCAGAGAGCCCCTCCTTCACCAGCGAGCGTTCCCGGAAGGTGAACAGGATGATGGGGGTGAATTCTGAAACGGATCTCTACGCTCTGGCCCGCCTCATCTTGTGGCCGGATGAGGTCAAGTCTCTTTATTCCGACAGCGTGCGGATGTCTCTCCCGGAGGATTCGGGCCCGATGGCCCTCCTTCGCTCCCTCTCGCCAGAAAACGGGAATTCCTGGCACAGGGTAAATTTGTTGGAAATGCAGGTATATATGGGATGGCGCCTCCTTCGCGACACGGACGCCATGAGTATGGCCCACTCCCTCGAGGTGAGGGTCCCCCTGATCGACCACAAGGTCATCGAGTTCGTCGCCGGTCTTCCCGAGGGGTGGGAGAAAACCTGGGGCCATCCCAAGCGGCTTTTGAGCGAAGCGCTCGGCGACTTGATCCCTCCCGAAATCCTTAGTCGGCCGAAGCAGGGATTCGCCTTCCCCATGGGAAAATGGATGAGAGGGGAATTGCGGGAAGTGGTTGAAGATACCCTCTCTCCTGAGAGCGTGAGGCGCCGGGGGCTGTTCGATCCGGAAGGGGTGCAGTCGCTTTATCGGGCCTTCGAAGAGGGAAGGATGGCGTATCCCGCCCTGTGGCAATTCGTGATTCTCGAACTCTGGATGCGGGAGACATTCGATGCGCCCGTGGCCGTGAGTCAGGCGTCATGATGCGGGAAAAATGATCAGCGTTATCATCACAGCCTATAATGCGGAATCCTTTATTCTCGAATCCGTGGAGAGTATCCTCCGCCAGACGGAGCCCGATCTGGAGTGCATCGTGGTGGACGATGGCTCCGGGGATCGAACCTCCGCCGTCCTCCGCGAGATGTCCGACCCGAGGGTGAGACTCATCAGCCCGGGCAGGGTCGGCCGGGGAAGGGCCCTGAATCTGGGAATTGAGCAGAGCCAGGGGGAATTTATTGCCATTCAGGACGCCGATGATCTGTCCCATCCCCGCCGCCTTGAGATTGAGCGCACGATCCTGGAGAAGGAGTCCGCTTTTTCGGGGCTGGGAACCGGACAGATTCTTTTCCGTGGTGCGGAAGCTCCGGCGTGGGACATGACAAAAGACCCGGCGGAGGGGAGGGAACTCCACGATATTTCCTCCACCCTCCTCTACCGAAACCACTTGTCCCATACCTCTTTCATGGTCCGGCGCTCCGCCCTGGAGTCGGCCGGTTTCTATGACGCCGGGCGCAAGGATTTGTTCGACTGGGATCTTTACCTGCGGCTGGTTATGAAGGGGCACAAGATCGGAAAGCTGGATTTTCCATTGGCGGCAAAACGGATTCATGGCGGTCAGTTTTTCGAAGTCAGAAGCCGCCTGGCATACGTGCGCCACTGCTATCAGCTCCAACGGGCGGCCAGAAGAAAAATGGGGAAGGCATGGTTTCTCGATGGCCTGTTTGTTCTCATTTATTTTTATCGGCTTCTTCCCCGGCCGGTTCGCCTCTCTGTCCATTCTTGACGCACGGGGAAAGATTTCGATGGGACTTGAGAGGAGGCGGGTCATCGTTTTTGACTTTGATGGCGTAATCTTGGAATCCACCGAGATAAAAGCGAGCGCCTACAGAGAGTTGTTCGAAGAACATTCCGGGCACCGGGATGCCATCCTCGAATACCAGAATGAAAACGGCGGCCTGCCGAGAAGAGTTCAGATTCAGCACGTTTATTCACGCATTCTGGGGCGGGCGCTCACGGACGCGCAGCTTGACGCAGAATGCAACCGGTACGGAGAGATTGTTTTCCAGCGTGTTATGCGTGCTCCCTTCGTCGCGGGAGCCCGCGAGTTCCTCGAGGCCAATCACGGGCGTTGCCGCTTGTATGTGGCTTCCGCCACCCCGGAGGAAGAGCTGAAGCAGATTGTGCGGGGGAGGGGGATTGAAGGGTTCTTCGCCGGAATTTTCGGCGCCCCGAAAAAGAAGGCGGAAATCCTGCGGGCAATCGCTATGAAAGAGGGCTGCGGCGAAGGCGACATGGTTTTTATCGGGGATTCTCCCTCGGATCGAGATGCCTCCCGGGAGGCAGGGATTCCCTTCTTGGCGCGCTCGGGCACGTCGGGGCCATTAGCCGATGCCCCCTTCCGGGTTTCCGACCTGACCTCTTTGGAGCGCTGTCTCAAGGAGCTTTTCGCTGGATGAGGACACTTGTTGTATTTGATGGTTCCTGGCCGGCGCCGTCGGTTGCGGCTTCCCTGGAAAATGGCAGTTCTGTCACGCTCTTCGCGCTCTCGGAAAGCACGAGCGAAGCCCTTTTTGAGGTGCTGGCGGAAAAGGGGATGCAGGATGTTGAATCATGTGAAACCGCTGTATGTGTTGATCGGCAGGTGGAGCGGCTTTGCCGTGAGCTCCCCGGTTGGGCATCCCAGTGGGGGAGGCTCCCGCTCAAGGATAAGACGCTAAGGGAATGGCTCCTCTTGCCCGATGGGAGGACCAGCGCCTATTGGCTCGGGCCGCTTTCGGAGAAAAATCCCCTAAAGACGGTCTCTTTCCTGTACATGGCCCAGATTCTGGCCGTGGAGGAGGAACTTCGAGAGAACGCATACGCAAAGTGCGCCATCTTCGTGGAACCGGAAGTGCTGCGAATGGGCCTGGGCAGGGCGGCGAACGAAGCGGGGGTTCGTTGCGAGGCCTCCGTCCGCAAAGTCGGGTTCCGGAGAGGGATAAGGCGCTGGCTCGGCGAAAAAAGGGGGATGTTTGCCGGACTCGTAGCGCTCGCCGAGGTCAGCGTTCGCTCCTTTCTGGCCAGGGCGGCGATGGGACCGAGATCCAAGCGGCTGCCTTCTGCTGGAGGGCTTCTCGCGGTCACTTATTTTCCTTACCTGGACGAAAAAGAAGCGGAGGCCGGAAGATTTCAGAACAAGTATTTTTGGCCCCTGCAGGAGATGCTAAAGGAGAAGGGGGAGTCTGTAGACTGGCTTTTGATGTATGTGAAAATTGAGAGCCAATCCTACCGCGATGCGCTCCGGGTCGCGAAAGCCCTGAAGGCGGGAGGGAGCCGACTGCTGATTTTCGAGGAGTTCGCCGGAGTGCGTGCACTGTTGCGCGTTTTTACCCGGTGGCTCAAACAGATAGTGCTCTATGCATTCATCGCCAGGAGAATCCACACAACTCTCGAAGAAGGGGAGACATCAAAATGCCTTGTCCCGGTTCTGATGGACCTGTTCCGGCGCACCTTCGTTGGGCTGGAGGCGGTGCGGGGCCTGCTCTTTTTCTTTGTGTTCCGGGAGTTTTTCGATACCACTCCATCGCCGCGGCTTTGCATCTATCTCTTCGAGATGCAGGCCTGGGAAATCGCCTTCTCGGCGGCGGCCCAGGAACGGGAGCCGCGGCCCAAGATCGTCGGATATCAACATACCTCGATTTCCAGGAATTATGTTTTTTACCGGCAGGATGCAAGAGACATGCGCCCCGGCGAAGAGGCCCTGACGCTTCCCTTGCCGGACGTGATCGCATGCAATGGAGAGATTCCCTCCTCGTTGCTGAAGGAGTCCGGTTTCTCGAACGTGCAGGTTGTGGAGTCGCTTCGCCATATCGGGTGGAGCCCAGGGAGCGAGCACGCTCGAGCGGAGAAGGAAAATTCCGGGAAACGCGAACCGATCCTTCTGGTCGCCGGTTCGATCGTAAGGGGGGAAACCCTCGAACTTCTTTCTCTGGTGTGGAGAGCGCGTCAGGAATTGAAGGGTTGGAGGGTTCTTCTCAAGGGACACCCCTCGATGCCGTTCGGTCCTTTGCTGAGGGAAAGCGGAATCTCCCCTGAAGCGGAGGGGCTGGAGATTGCCGAAGGCGCCATAAGCGATTGGCTCGAAAGGGCGCCAGCGGTTCTGGTCCCCACCAGCTCGGTGGCGGTCGAGGCCCTGGGGTACGGCTGCGAGGTATTTGTCCCCATTTTCCCTTCGGTTTTCAATATGAGCCCGTTGGCGGGGTACGAAAACCTGTACCGGAGGGTGTGCTCGCCCGCTGGGCTTGCCGCTGCGCTGGATGCGTTCCTTCAGGAAGGCCCCAAGGCGTCTGCGGAGGAAAAATCTTGCTTCCTGGATGCGTACTGGTGCCTTGATTCTTCCCTGGTCCGATGGAGGCGATTATTGGAAAATCATTGAAACGAACATTTCTCGTGGCCTCGCGTTTTCGTAAAGGCGTGAAGAAAATAAAGAGCTTCTCCAAGGCAGATTTTCTGGGTAGAGGCGCATTGCCAGATATTTCGTGAATGAAACAAGGAACTTTGAAATTGGAAAAGATCGCAAAAACTGAAAAGGCAGTCTTGCTGCTGGGTTTTGTCTATCTTGCTGTTTTTGTTTTTCTCGCCAGCGCGGGACTTGAGGGCGGCTTTGTGTATTTGTTGGCCGTGGTCAGCATCGCAGCGGCGGCGGTGGCCCTCTTCTCCCTGGAAGAGGCGCTGCTGGTTGGAATCTTTCTGCTTCCGCTGGTGTCCATACAGGGCCGCCTTCCCTTTTTGGACCACACGGTTTCCTTTGACCGGTTTTGGGTCGCTTGGTTTCCCCTGATCTGCCTTATCCGCCGGTTCCGCGAAGGGGCGAGGTCCATCCGGGTTCCGGCCGGGATGAAGACGGCCTGGCTCGTCGTTTTGGTTTTCGTTCTGTTGCGCACAACGATAACCTGGTGGAACGGAGAACTGGGCGGGGGGGGCGTGACCGAGTCTCTGAAATGGATATTACAGGGTTTCTTCTTTCTCGCAGTGGCGGACACCTTGGCCCGGAAGCCGGGGCTGAGCGTACGCGCCGTCCGGATGGTTTTGCTGTCCATCGGGTGTGTGGTTTCGGTGGCTCTGCTCCAAATCGTTTCGACCTCATTGCAGATTCCGTTTCCCAGGATGGTCTGGTTTCCCGAGGGAGATTTTCCCTTCCTGAAGTATTATTCCACAATCGGGCACCCGAATTTCCTGGCCGCCATCCTGGGGGTGGGGGTGTCCCTTGGGGTCATGGCCCTGGAGCGGGGGAGGGAGAAGTGGCTCTGGGCGGGTTTTCTCGTCGCGGTGATGGCCTTGTCCATGTTCACCAGAAGCCTGATCGCTTTGTTCATCGTTTTGCCGGTCCTGTTCATGTTGCTGCTCCGGCTAAGGGCTTTGCGCCTTTCTCGTTGGGCCTTGTCGGGAGTCTGTGGGGTGGTGTTCCTCGTTGCAGTTGGAGTGTGGGGAAATCAGGATATGTTCCGTGGAAACTCGTTCTCTGTGCGCGGGTACATTTATCAGGTCCTGAGTCCTGCCGTCCGCCGTTCTCTCGTTCTGGGATATGGGCCTGGAAGATTTGGAGCGGTCTTCGTTGACGCTGAACGGGATCTGCCGCTGGAAAAACTGCCCTTGTGGCGGAAGAAAATTGACGCCCGCATAGCCAGACAAATGGTAGAGAGCAAGGACGGCTTTTTATTATTGCCCCCATCCGATGAGCACATTTTCCTCAAAAAGAAATTGTCCGGCGATCTGGTCCTGAAGGCAGCGCAAAAAAGAGACTGGAATTTCCAGGGAGAGGTTTTTTCGGAAAAAGCGGGCACAACCCGACTGTTCATCGAGCGGAACGGCATCAAGAATTACACGGATTTCAATTCCATCGGTGGCCCCGGGAGAGACTTGAGAATTTTCAAGCCGGTGGCTTTTGCGGAATTCCCGGGTTGGGAATTCATCGGAGAAAGGTCCCGTTTGCCCACTGGATATTCCCGTGTGGTGGATCCCCAAACCGGAAAGGACCCATAGAAGCGAATTTTGATCTGAAAAGGGTGATGCCCGGGCGACTGGATGGAATAAAGGAAGGACAGGCCCGAGTGGGTATTTGGCTGAAGGTCCTGGGGAAAGGAGTGGATGCGGGGAGGCAGGAAATCCGTATCTGGCTGGGAGACAATTTTTCGACAAAAACGCGGTACATCCCGCAAAAAGAGACCCGGTGGCAGTTCCTGGTTCTGGAGAAAATGCTAGTAGAGAACACTGGGAAGCTGCGTTTCGGGGTAAACGTATCACTTGGCTCGGGACCGGTTCTGGTCGGGGGGGTGTTTTTCAGTGATGGCAACCGGATTGTTCCTTTGCTTGGAAGGAATGTTCAACCCCCCAGAAATGAAATCGAGGGTCTAAGCTGGAAGAGCGGAGCGGGAGAGCTTCCTCCCGGATGGCGATTCGATCCAAACAGCCCGGCCAAGAGGATTGAAGTGACAGAGGGAGTCCGGCCGGGGGTGAAAACCGCTCTTCGTTTCAAAGGAAAATTTCAAATGATTTTCCCTTTGTCGAACTACGTTGGCAAGGCCTACCTCGAAGGCCTGAAAGGAAAGGCGTTTGCCGTCAGCGCCATGACCCGGGCGGTGGGGAAGGACCCGGCCGGCAGGTGCATGCGGTTGCGGGTGTACGACGGCGTGAGCCATCAGGCCACTCCTTCTCAAGTAAGCGACGGCAACTGGCGGTTGATGCAGCTAAGCGGAAGAGTCTCGCCCTCCGCCGGGGAGCTTGCCTTGATTCTGGAGGCGGACCGGCAAGAGTGCCTGGTTTGGATTGACGGAATATTTTTCGACGACGGACGGCAGGTGTTCAATCTTCTTCCCATCGGCCTGAATGCTCCAAGGAATGGAATGGAAGTTTTCCTGATGGCATCCAGGGCGTTGGATATCGGAAGAACAGGGGCTTCTCCTCCCGGCTGGCGCATTTCTGGAAAATCCCGGAAGGAGCTGAGTTTCCTGGGCGATAAATCCTCTCTCGGCCGGGGAAATGCTTTGTGGTTTCTGCCGAAAGGCCCCTTGAGCATGGAGTTTGATATTGGCAACCGCTTGTCCCTCGATCCCATGTCCTTGTCAAATGTGTCCCTCTCGGGGGGCGTGTGGGTCAGGCATGACAGGAAATTGTGCACGGTATCCCGGGTCCGCTTCGCGGTCTATGACGGGCGGGTATCGCGGGGTGTTGTGGATGAACTGATATCCTCCGGAGAGTGGTTGTTTGTCCATTTTCGCGAAGTGAAGCTGCAAAAACCCACGGAGTTGGTACTCAAATTGGTAATCCCTGAATGTGCGCGGAAAGTGTTGATTGGTCCGCTCTTCGTGAGCGATGGAAAGGTGATACTCCAGCTGCTGGAGGGGCGTTTTTCCAGCCCCCCCAGAAATAAAATCGAGGGTCTAAGCTGGAAGAGCGGAGCGGGAGAGCTTCCTCCCGGATGGCGATTCGATCCGGACAGCCCGGTCAAGAGGATTGAAGTGACAGAGGGAGTCCGGCCGGGGGTGAAA